>JANQKA010000069.1 GCA_028281405.1 Hasllibacter sp.
CGGCGCGGGACATCGCGGGCGGCGACCAACTCCGCCAAGCCCTATTCAACCGCCTTCGGTGGCGTTCAAGCAGTCGTTGATCACCTTCTCCAAATCGGATCCGACCCTTTTGAAACCCATCAACCGCGAAACCGCGCGGACCATGTCGTCGCGGGGCATCTCTCCGCTTTCCAACGCGATCCGCGCCGCGGCGGCCCTGATTTCCATCGGCGGGAGATACGCCGCCTTGAGCAAAGACCCTTGCTCCGAAGAGCGGTCGCGAACCGGCGGATCCTCCGCCTGCGCCCGCGTCAGAAGGAATTCCCCCGCCTTGGACAGTGACGGCGAGTTCCGCGCCGCCATATCGGCGGCGCTCTTGACCGCGTCGGCTATCCGCCCACCCGCGCGGGATTTGCCGAACGCCTCGGCAACGCGGCGGACCACCTCGTCCATGTGGACCGGTCCCTCGACCTCCACGATTTTGACGATCATTTCCGCGATCCGCTCGGGAGGCGCCTCGTGCGGTTCGCCGGGGAAGTCCGCCATCGGCGCGGCCCGGACATAGGCCGGAGCGGTCAATCCGGACTGGTCGATCAGGAAGGAGGCCGGCTCCGTATCGTCGGACGTCTCGGGCGGCTCGGGCGTCGGAGAAGCCTCCGGACGGTTGGCTCCGGGAACGCGGATTCCGGCCAAGCTCGCCGTCTTCGCGTTCTCCAACGCCCCTCGAAGCCGCTCGACCTCGCGGTTTCTGTGATGGAACCAATCGGTGCTCCAGATCCGGTGAAACCTCCATCCGAGATTCTCGAGAACCTCCTGCCGCAAGCGGTCGCGCTCGCGCGCCCAGAGCGCGGAGTGATAGGCCGCTCCGTCGCATTCCACCGCCAACAGGTATTGTCCCGGCCGATCCGGGTGCCGCACGCCGATATCTATGCGGAATCCCGCCGTCCCGACCTGCGGATCCGCCAGATAGCCCAGCGACCGCACCACGGACGCCACATCCTCCTCGAACGGGCTGTCGGCGCCCTCTCCGGATGGCGCGTGCTCGGCCATACGGCCGCTCTTCGCGAATTCGAGGAACCGTTTCAGAACGCGCGGTCCATCCCGCTTCGTGCGCTCCAGATCGATATCGCCGGGATCGAACGACGCGAAGACCTCGCAGCGCGCCCGGGCGCGGGAAAACAGCACGTTCAACCGCCTCTCGCCGCCTTCGCCGTTCACGGGACCGAAGGACATCGATGGAAGCCGGCCGTTCGGCTCCACCGGGCCGTATCCGACCGAGATCAGGATGACATCGCGTTCGTCGCCCTGCACGTTTTCGATGTTCTTGACGAACACGTCCTCGCGGTATCCCTCGCGCAGGAATTTGTCCAACACCGCGTCCCGGCGGCGCTCGATTTCCATCACCTCCGTAAGCATGTCGGATTGCGTCTTGGAAAAGGCGACCACCCCCAAGGACAGGTCGGGCCAGTCCCGGGCGTGCCGGGCCACCGCCTGGACGACCGCCTCCGCCTCGATCCGGTTCGTGCCCCGCCTCCCCGTCCCGCCGGCGCCTCGGGAATAGACGCCCGGCACCCGGGTGAACCGGAGGCCGTAATCGTCGTCCAGTTGCAGGGGGGACGGCAGCAGCACGAGATTGTCGTCGTAGAATTCCGCGTTGGAGACGCGGATCAGCGAAGGATCCCGCGAACGGTAATGCCACTCGAGCATCCGTTGGCGCAGTCCCCGCGTCTCGCAAAGCGACAATATGCTCTCCATGTCGGCAGCGGTGGCGCCGATGGGAACCTCCCCCTCCTCGTCCTCGTCTTCGTCGCCCTCGTCCACAAGACGGTCGAAGAACGATGTCGGCGGAAGTTGCTTCTGGTCGCCGACCACGACGGCCTGTTCGGCGCGCAGAACCACGCCCAAGGCGTCCTCCGGTCTGACCTGGGAGGCTTCGTCGATCACGAGAAGATCGAATCTCACTTTGCCCGCCGGAAGGAATTGCGCCACCGAGATGGGACTCATCAGCATCACAGGTTTGATCCGCTGCACCATCGAACCGGCGTTCTCCATGATCCACCGGACCGACTTGTGCCCGCGCTTGCGCCCGATCTCCCCGCGGATGATTTTCATTTCGCCCATGGTGCCCCTCGGCATCTGATCGAAGTGCCGCGACAGCACCAAATTCTTGACGCCGTCGATGCGCTCCTTCTCGAGCTCCCGGAATGTCCGCACGATTTCGTGGCGGTCGGTTCCCGCGAGCATGTTCAATTCCTGCCGGGCGGCGCGCGCCGCGTTCCACCGGGCCTCGGCGCAGGCGTAGGAAAATTCCCGCGCCGCCGCGCCCGGTTCGACTCCGCCCCCGCGAACCGCCTCGACGATGGCCCCCGCTCCGTGTTCCTCGACCGCGGAGATTCCCCGGGACAGGCGGGCCCACTCCCCGTAGCGGCCCGTGTCGGCGGCCATCCTGGCGCAGGTTCCGGCGAATTTCGACAGGGACGCGCTTTCGACATCCCCGCCGATTCCCGCTTCGGCCAAATCGAGATCCAGACGGTCGATCGGAGCCTTCGCCGCCGCCCCGCATTCCGACGCCCGCGAATCGAGATCCCGCGCGGACTCCTCCGGGTCGGGGAAGGCGTCGAGGGCCTCCTCCACGGACTTCGCCTCGGAAAACATGCCCAACCGCTTGGCCTTCGCGAGCCATGTCGCGACCGCCAGCAGGGAAGCGAAGTCGGTGCGCTCGCCGCGCCACAGATCACCGAGTTTCCCCCGCAGCCAGTCCTCGTCATCGGCCAAACGCGAGCGCTTGGCCCGCACCTCGGACAACTCGTCGACCAGCGCGAGCCTCTCTTCGGGTGGTTTGGGAAGGGGAATCGACAGGATGCCCGCCAATGCGGTCGAAGCGGCGCGATACCCGCCGAACGGCATAATCCTCGAGAGGAGGGAGTCACGCCCGGCCGCGATGCCGCCGCGCATCGAGCCCGGGTCCACATCCCAAGCGGTGGCCGCGAATTTCCCTTCCGCCGCCTTCCTCGCCGAAGCCCACTCCGCTCCTGCCCGCAAGGCCTCGTCCAAACGTTTCTGAAACACATGGTCGAACAGCGTTCCGGCCGACTCGACGGTCGCGTCCGGCGCCCCGGTCAAGGCGGAGATCCCGGCGCCGAGCTCGCCGATCCCGGCGAGGCTGTCCGGTTCCCGCAGATGCAGGATCCGCGCCAAACGTCCCGCTTCGTCCAGCAGGGCGGTGACCGACGCCGCCGCCTTCTCCAGTTCGGCGCCGAGGCGGTCCAAATCCGTCGGTTGCAGGAAAAGCGAACGGGTTCCCTTGAACGGGTGTTCGTCGGGAGGCCCCGCCCCCTCCAACGCCTCCTGGAATTCGGCGATCGCGGCCAAGGCCCGTTCCCGCGCCTCCCGGTCCAGCGCCTCGAGGCCATCCCTCGGAATCGATGGCGGAGGCGCGCCCGCCCCCATGAAGCCGATGATCTCCGATATAGCTTGGAAAGGGCTGTCTCCGCCGGGCCGAATGGGGCTGTGCAGCAGGTTTGATATGCGGTTCAATTCGTCGCGCTTTCGGCGGAGACGCTCGGGATCCGCCGTGTCCGGCACAGGCCGGGAACTTGCGGCCAGTGTCCGTCCGAGTTCCTGGGCGAACGCTTTCTTGTTGGCCTTGCGGGAATGCAATTCCAGGCAGATGTCGCCGAGGCCCGATTTGCGGAGCCGGTCGTACACGACGGAAAGCGCCGCCATCTTTTCCGCGACGAACAGCACGGTGCGTCCGTCGTGGGCCGCCGCGGCGATGATGTTGGTGATGGTCTGGGATTTGCCCGTGCCCGGCGGCCCCTGCACGACGAGGCACGATCCCCGGCGCGCCTCCTCGATGACGATCGTCTGCGAGGCGTCGGCGTCCACGACCTGGATGATCTTGGCGGGGTCGAGATGTTCGTCGAGTTTGTCCTGGGGACCGAACAGAGGCTCCTCGGCCTCGAAGCCGTCCGTGAGCAGACCCGTCAACAACCCGTTTCCGGCGAGTTCGCCTTCCGGCCAGTTGGCGGGATCGAGATCGCGGTGCATCAGAAGTTTCGCGAAGGAGAAGAAGCCGATCTGCATTCCGTTGACATCGATCGACCACTCCGGCTTCCCCGAAATCGACTCGGCCACACGCCGGAAGTAGCGCGATGGAAGCCAGTCGTCGGTTTCCTCGACCTCCGGCAGGGCAATGCCGAAGTCCTGCCGGAGCCGCTCCCGCAGCGGCAGGTTGGTGCTGATGTCGTCGTCCCTCGCCCTTATGTCGTAGGTGGAGGTCCGTTCGTTGCGCACGAGTTGCACCGGAATCAGCAGCAACGGGGCCTCGCGCCACACCTCCGAGGACTCGCTCTCGCGCCAGCGCAGGAATCCCTGGGCGAGATACAGGATGTTGAGACCCTGCTCCTCTTCGGCGGTTCTGGCGTCTCCCGCGAGCCGCAGGAGTCGGCGGGCCAGAGCCTCCGGCCCAAGCGGCGTCTCGATCAGGTCGTCGGTCAGGCGATCCGAGCCTTCCTCGATCTCCGGATCGGGCGCGGCCAACACCGCCTCTCCGCCCTCCTCGGATTTGTCCTTGCCCATCGCCTTGAAACGCATCCGCTTGCCCGCGCGCCTGAGAATCTCGAATATCGGATCCGAGTGCTCGTTGATGACGTTCAGGCAGTTCGCCCGCTGGTTGGCGCGGTTCACATGGACCAGGCGGTTGCGCGTCCCGGTCTCCAGCAATTTGCGGCGCGAGGAGTTCAACTCCCGCGCGACGGCGTTTCCCCGATCAGCCCTCATCCGAAGCGCTCCCCATCTCCTTCTAGCCGCGATTGGCCCATCGCGGTTCCGCCGCGCGATTTCCCGCCGTCCTCCGCCGCTGTCAAGGGATGAACTCGCGGCCGAAATCCGGCGGCAAACCTTTTTGCGCGCTGTTCCGCGCGGTTCGGACCGGGCTCGGCGCGCCGCGCGCGCCGTCCGATCATCCGAGGGGAAGGCCGAATCCGTGGCCAAGTGATGGCGCTTACAAATATTGAACACCCGGGAGGCCCAACCCGGCCACCGAACAATGCGAATTTCGCCAACGCCGCCCCATGGGCCCGGACGGTCGACGAGGCGGCGACTCCACCGCTGCTTGCCCGCGACCCCCTATCAATTGAAGCGCGATTCCGGTATAGAATGATGTCCGAATACCCCCACCGCGTCTTCCCGAACCAGTGGAGACGGGTCCGCTGGCCGCGAATCAATCCGTCACCGGCGGGTCGCGCTTCATCGCCAGCGCGGCGGCATGCGGAAACGCCGTCGGGGCTTTGGCGTCCGCCCGGCGGAACCAATCCCCCGCGGCTTGGAAGCGGCGGCAACCGAAACGGGTCCAGCGCGCCGGAATCCCGGTGCGCGTCGATCCCCCGGCAGGAGGAATCCCGCATGAACAGAAAGCCCGCGGCCGCGGCCGCGACCTTCGCGGGAGCGGGTCCGGCCCATTCCACGAACGCGCCGGCCATTCACGGGCGGTCGCCCGCCTTCGAATTCGCGGGCGTTAAGGCGAGGAGGAAACCCGCATGAAAACGGCTCTCGCGACCGCCGCCGCAATCGCAGCCATCGCCGCCGCGGGTCTGGTCCAATCCGCGAACGCGTTGGACATTTCCGGGCGGTTGTCGGCCTTCAATTCCGATGGCGCCGCGGGATTCACCCATGTCGACCAAGAAGGCCCCCGCGCCGAGGGCATCAAAAGGATCCTCGAGGAGAAGATCACGCTTCCCCCGGGCTTCAAGATCGAACTCCACGCGCTCGTACCCGGCGCGCGCTCGATGGCCGTGGGCCCCCGGGGCATCGTCACCATCGTCGGCACCCGCGAAAACAAGGTATGGTCGATTGCCGACCACGACAAGGACGGCGTGGCCGACGAGGTAAGGGACTTCGCTCCCGCGGTCGACTTCGCCATCCCGAACGGTCCCTGCTTTTCGAGGGACGGATCACTTTACATCGCCGAACAGAACCGCGTCCTGGTGTTCCCGGAGGCGGAATCACACTTCGACAGCCCCGACATCGCCGCGTTCAACCTGATTCCCCAAGGCGGACTCATCCCGACCGAGGAGGAGAGCTACTACCACTCCGCGCGCGTCTGCAAGGTCGGGCCGGACGACAAGATCTACATTTCGCTCGGACAACCCTTCAACGTGCATCCGCCCGAAAAGGTGGAACTCTACGACCTTGTCGGCATCGGTGGCATCATCCGCCTCGAGCGGGACGGCACGGGCCGCGAGGTTTATACCCACGGCATTCGGAATTCGGTCGGCCACGATTTCCACCCCGTGACCGGCGAGCTCTGGTTCACCGACAATCAGGTCGACTGGATGGGGGACGACATACCGCCGGGCGAGTTGAACCGCCAAACCGCGGCGGGACAGAATTTCGGCTTTCCGTGGTACGGGGGAGGCGATATCCGCACCAAAGAATACGCCGGCGAGACTCCTCCGGACGGCTTGATCTTCCCCGCCGTCGAAACGGTGGCGCACGCCGCCGACCTGGGCATGGAATTCTACAATGGCGGGATGTTCCCGGAGAAGTACCGCAACGCGGTCTTCTCGGCCCAGCACGGGTCGTGGAACCGCACCACGCCCGTGGGCGCCCGGGTCATGGTTACCTTCATCGACGACGAGGGCAACGCGTCCATGGAACCGTTCGCCGAAGGTTGGCTCGACGAAAACGGCGAGTATTTGGGCCGGCCGATGGATGTGGCGGAATTGCCCGATGGATCGCTTCTCGTCTCCGACGACCGGGTCGGGGCCCTCTACCGAATCAGCCACGAAGGCGGCTGACCCCGCGCGGAATTCACGGCCACCCGCCGGGACCGTCCGCGTGGACGCTCCAGCGGGCGGCATCGAGGCCGGCCGGCCCGGTTCCCATCTCCCCGACTCGTTGCGTCGGATTCGACGGACTCCGACCGCCCGCGCATCGGCGGCGAACCAGCGCGCCGACCCGCGACCCACAGACCCTTCGCGCGCGGATTCGGGTTCGGAGACACGATTGGGTGGGATCGCGGACACCCATTCAGCCCGGCATGGGCACGAGACCAAGGATCCCGCGGCTTGAGGTTCCCCCGGAACGGAATCTCCATGGTCCCCACCCGGATCCGGATTCACCACCCGACTTCCGGTGGAAACGTCGTGGACGGCGTCGGCGAACCTCGGCCCCACCCGCTTCAGCGGCAATTCCGGACTGCCCCATAAGCCGGACCCGGTCGGTTGGCCCGGGGTACGCATAAACGCGTCGTCAAGAATTCAAGTCATGTAAGCGTTTGCACGATTCCTATGGCGTCGCGGCGCCGGAATTGACCAACGGGGTGACCCTCGGAGCCACGACGACCGGAGAGGAACCGGGGGGCGGCGTCGAACCGGCGCGCCGCCCCGTTCATTCCTAATCTCCGTGAAGGACACTCCCCGTCCAACGGACCAATTCATTCCTTCGCGGAACCCGTGCCCAAGTTCCCACGGCGAGGCCCCCGACGGAGACGGATGCGGGACGATCAAAACCGCCCCGCGTTCACGGACGACCACTCCAAGTCAATGTATGTCCGGGATGGGGCTTCGCACCTTTTCCTAGAAGTAACCGGACGAGAAGTAATCATCTCCGCCGTCGTGTGTGGACATCTCCGGAATCGAATCCGGCGCATGGTCCGCGAAATCGTGGCCACCTTTCGATTCCCATACCTCCACAGAATCGGAATCGGCCAACAAATCCCCTTCGTCCACGAAGTATTCGACCATCCCTTGCGGTGGAACCCGCACCGGATCCAGCGGTGGCGGCGGCATCCGCGGCGGGCCGCCGCTCAAGGCGGTGGCGCTTTCCAGATAGAATATCCTCGACAAAATATCTGTATTCTCAAAACCCACTTCCCAAAACACGGTGAATTGGAATCCGGAGGAACCACTCACCGTGACGAAAGCGTCGCCAGCGTTGCCGGCAACCGTGATCCCCGTAATATCCTTGTGCAAATGAATCCGGTCGTCATTGCCAAATCCGGTGATCGTCGTCGTCTCGGCGGCCGTGGATTCGGCGGCATCAAGGAACTGCACTATGTTTTTCCCATGAAACAGGTTGATGTTGTGGGCTCCGGTCCCACCTCCGCCATAGAAAAAGTTAATGTATTTCAAGCCTTCATTCGGGGAATCCAACGTTTCCACGCTTGCGTTGTCCGCCGCTCCGATCACGACTCCCTCTCCCAGCCTGACACTCGAAGATTCCGACGGCGCGACGGTTTCAAGTTCCGTTCCATCGCCGAACACGACCAATTCCACGTTTCGAAGCGTGACCTCCCCTTGATTGTTCCCATCCAGATCATTGTCCGAAATCACAATATCGCTCCCATCGCGCGTGATTTCGAAATCAATCAAATTTTCCCTGAACACAAACGTGTCCATTCCCGCTCCACCATCGACCGTCGTCCGGGTGTGATGATTGGCGGCGAACATCAAATCGTCCATCACCGTTCCGACATAATTGTCATTCCCGGCGGAGCCGGCCGCGACCACGCCGAATGTGGCGGCGTGGTCGATGGTTTGACCGTCGACGTTGGCGGCCGTGATGGTGACGTCTCCGGATCGTGAAGTGTCATTCGTGCTTCCGGTGAGCGAACCATCCACCCCGAACGTCAAGCCATCGAATGTTTGACCGGCGTATGTGTAGGACAGGGATCGAAAATTCGTATCCATGAACCAATTGTCAAAATCGAAATCGATTCGCGAACCTTCGGGAATCATGACGTTGGTCCGCGCCGTCTGCGCATAGACCGACTCGCCGGCGACCGACCTGTATATCAGAGTTCGCTCCGCGACGCTCCTGCTTAAATTCAAAGTGTGGGTATGAACGAGGTTATCCCAGTCCTCACCTTGGACATTGGACGCGGCAACCATCAATGTGAGGACCGCGGTCTCTCCCACCGCCAAATCAGGCGCGTTCGTTCCGTGAATGGAGCCGGAAAAATGCACCGCCAAATCGGAAACAACCGACGGATCTGACGATGAAACCTCCAATGAATATGTCACGATGTTCCCACCCCTCGTCCCACCCCTGAACCAATCCCCGGCATCGAGAATCGTTTCATCCCAATTCTCCGTGCCCAAATCGAAATCCGAAGTCGAACTTCCGTTCGTCGTGGCGTTGAAGAATATCGCCTCTCCATCTCCCGGAGCGAAGTTGGAGGGTATCAGCTGCACTTTATTTTGTCTGAAACCGCCGGCGGCGAAATCGTTTCCATCCGGATCGCCGGTGAACCTCAGACTTTCAACGTTGGTCAAAACGTCCCGCCCCTCATCCGCGGCTCCCACGGCGGTCGTCCCGTCCTCCACGACCCAAACATCACCGTTCGCCGGGTCTTGCGAAATTCTGTAATTATTCCTCGCGCCGCGGTAAACAACCAAGTCTTCACCGCCACCCCCGTCAACAATGTCGTCGCCGCCCGGGTTCGTGGAGCTGCCGTCCCTTCTGTTGAAAATCAAGTCATCGCCGACGGTCCCGGTTATGTTCCCACCCGCCGCGAGCGGCCTGAAATCGAATTCCAAATCGGCATAATCCCCGGCCGCACTGGCGCGGAGGGTGACGCCGTCGACGCCGGCGGCGGTGATGGATCCCGATATCACTCCGGCGGAGCTGAGCGTGACACCGGCGGGCAATTCGGGACTTCCCTCGATGGCATAAGTCGCGTTCCCGACGCGAACGGAGAACGCGCTGGTGATATCGACACCTCCGATGTCCACGCCGGTATCGACGAAGAAGTCCGGCAATGTTGTCGGACCCGGCACAACGGCCCGTTCCATTTTCGTTATGGAATAAATCAGGGGCGATGTCGATACGCCGGCGAACGACCCCACCATCAGCGTCGGATCGGTAACCGTGATCATCAGATTTTCCGTGCCGATTTCCGTCGGTGCTCCTGTGATCATGTCGCCGTTTCGCGTGAATCCGGTGTTCCCAATCATCACCCCATCCCTGGCCTCTCCATTCACCGAATAGTTCAGAACGCCTGCGTCATCGTCGATGAACAGATTTCCCAAGTCAATCGTGAGTGAGGCCGTGCCGAACACCGTCTGCGTCAAGGTCGCCCCATCACGGGTTCTTGGAAAACCCGACACGTCGATTGTTTCGTTTCCGAACACCAGGACATCCACGTCCCAAAGTTCGTCCACCTCCGAGCCCTTGGTCACGGTGACCTTGGTGACCGGCGTGCTTCCCAGCATGACCCTATCCGTGGCGATCACGTCGGTCTGCCCCCTGATTCTCCCGAAGTCCACGGTGTCCGTGTCTCCCGACGGCCCGGCGGCGGTGCTCGTGTTGCCATAGATTTCGTCTTCACCCGCGCCGCCGAACAGCGTGTCGTCGCCCGCGCCGCCCGTAAGCGTGTCGCTTCCCGCCTCGCCGTATAGCCAGTCATTATCGGCGCCGCCGGATAGAACGTCGCCGTCACCACCGCCGTATAGCCTGTCGCCTCCGGAGCCGCCCATGAGCGAGTCAACACCGCCCAAACCAAAAATGAAATCCTCCCCCGCGCCACCATCAATGGTGTCACCGGAAGTGTCGTCTCCGACCACGACATCGTGGGTGGACGCGGTGGCGTGATTGGTTCCGGCGTTGAACACATGGAACGTCCTGTCGGTGAATTCGATCCTCTCGATGTTTTCCAAACTGTCCCGGCCCTCGCCGGTGGAGGTCACAAGAAGCCGGGCGGGTTCGGACCCGGCCCTCACGCCATGAAGGATATCATAGGTTCCGCCGGTTCCCCACGCCCCCGTGTAGATCGCCACGTCCATGTTCCCGCCGCCGCCGTCGATGACATCGCCACCCGCGCCACCGGTGATCATGTCGTTTCCGCCGCCGCCATCGATGGTGTCCGCGCCCGCGGCGCCGGTGATGGTGTCGGCTCCGGCGCCGCCCGTGATGGTGTCGGCTCCGGCTCCGCCGATGATCCTCACGCCGCCGTCTCCGACACCGGTGATGGCGCTTCCACCGGCGGCCGCGGTCAACTCGTCCGCGAGGGTCCGGTTCAAGTCCATATCGCTCGGCGCCGCGGCGCCGGTCTCGAACCTCAGCCTCTCGATGGTGAACAATGTGTCGGTTCCATCCCGGCCGGTGGTGTCGTCTTCGATCTCGTAGCTGTCGTTCTGGTAGCTATACCTGATCGTGTAGTTGGTCCGGACGCCGTGATACACCGCGATGTCCATGTCCCCTGCTCCGCCGGTGATCGTGTCGTCGCCGGCTCCACCGGTGATCGTGTCGTCGTCCGCGCCGCCGTCGATGGAGTCGACGCCATCGAAACCGAAGATCAGGTCGTCGCCCCCCGAGCCGTTCAACGCGCCGTCCACCGTGGCCGTTCCGATGAGGATTTCGGCCATCGCGGTGCCCGTGGTCGCGACGCGGAGCGTGGCGCCCCCGAACCGGAAATTCTCGAAGCGCGTCGCGGT
>JANQKA010000075.1 GCA_028281405.1 Hasllibacter sp.
CCTTTCAAAGCATGGAAGCGGAGCGGGGAAGGATGGGTGAACACGGGCGCGGGAAGGTTGCCCGGTCGGTGCCGGCCATTGGCTTCGCCTTGTTGGAGAAGCCTCTATCGGTTCGTCGGCGCTGGCTGGCCGCGTTTCGGAGTTGCGCCGGCTTTCTCCATGAGAGAAGCCGCGTGGGCGGGATGGGATGGGGTGGAATTAAATCTCTTCAAACACGGTTTCCGATCCCCGTTTGCGGAAGGAGAGGATTGTCGGTGAACCGTTGTAATCTGCCATCGGTTGTCACCGTCGCACATGAAGTCGTGGAACCGCGCTGAAATATCGGGAATCCATTCAATAATCCACTTCGTGCGCAACAAATTGAATAGTTTATAAGAATCGACCGATTTAAGGCATTCGCGCCGATCACCGCGGTTTTCCCTGAACCGCCGCTGGTGCTTCATTTGTTGAAGCGACGTTTTTTTCGAGTGAGCCGATCCGTATCACCCAAATCCAGACAACATCACCCCGGTATTCTTTTCCTTTGGTGAAGTCGCCGTCGGATGTGCCCATCACGTATCGTCTTGTCGGATAATTCCCCGGTTTTGCAAGGCGGACCATCGGGTGTTCTGGGTCCAAAGCCACCTTGAATTCAAGTTTCCGATTCCCGGATTTCGGGACTACGGATCAGGATATTTGTGAGAGGTGTTCGCGGAGACCCCGCCACTGGCCGCGTTGGCGATCCCGGTTCTGAGAAAATTCCCGATGATGGAGGAAAGATAGGCGAGATCCACCATTCCGGGAGTCTGGCCGCGCCCGCGGAAACAAGCGTCTCGTCCAGGGAATCCAATATTTCGCAGGAGAAATTAATTCCGGACGCGACGATGTCGCGGGACAAACCCAAGGCTCACAGATTCCGGTCGTAGAAGATGTGGGATGGAAGGATTTCCTCTACATGGAAATACTTTCGTTGTTTCGATTTTCCGAATCGGGAAAACATCCCCGCTCCTCACGCGGATGCCGGTCGGTGCGGCGGATTCCGGTCGGCGGCGAAATCGCTACCGGCCGACCGCGGGCCGAAATCTCATCGAACCTCCGGAACGCCGCCCCGCATGACGGTGAGAAACCAATTGGCGTCGATGTTTCCGCCCGTAAGTATCACCGCCACCTCGCGGCCCTTCATGATTTCGCGTTCCCGGATCAGCCCGGCCAGCGAGGCGGCCCCCGCGCCTTCGGCCAGATTGTGGATGTCGCGGTAGTAGACGCGGATGGCCTCCGCGATCTCGTCTTCGGATACGGCTATGATCCGGGCCGCGCCCTTTCCGTATATCTCCACCGCCTCGAGCACCGGAACCCTTACGGCCATGCCATCGGCGAATGTGCGCGCTGAATTGGTCTCGACCGGACGCCCCGCCTCCACGGTCATCTTCGCGGTCTGCGCGTGCTCCGAGACGACGCCGACGATTTCGGTTTCGAGGCCGAGCGCGTCCCGGGCGGCGATGCAACCGCAAATGCCGGAGCCGCAACCGATCGGCGCGTAGAGCGTTTGGATTCCCGGTTGGGCCGAGAGGAGTTCGTAGGCGTAGGTCGCCACGCCGCGGACGAGTTCGCGGTGGAAGGGCGGAACCGTGACCAACCCCTCCGCGTCCGCCGCGCGGAACGCCTCCTCCTTGGCTTCGTCGAAATCCGCCCCGTGGACCCGGAGGTCCGCCCCGAAGGCGCGCATCGCGGCGTTCTTCTCCACCGAGTTGCCTTCGGGCACGTAGACCACCGCATCGAGTCCGGCGGCGCGCGCCGCGCGGGCTTGGCTCTGGCCGTGGTTGCCCCGGGTGGCCGTGCAGATTCCGCGGGATTCGGGATGGGCCCGCTTCACCCAGTCGATCCACGTGACGCCGCCGCGCGCCTTGAAGGCGCCCGTGGGGCCGTGGTTCTCGTGCTTGACCCAAACCTTCGCTCCGAACCTTTTCGCCAACTGGGGCCAGGCGTATTGCGGAGTGGGCGCCATCTGGGCGAGAACGAGGGCGTGGGCGGCGTCGAGCTCTTCGCGTGTGAAGTATGACATGCGTTGGATTGTAGCGGAGATGGCGTCCGGGCGAAACGCGAAGGAGCATCCTCATGATGGAGATTTTGACGGCGGCCGACGGCCACGAATTCGACTGCTGGATCGTGGCTCCGGTCGGATCGAGGCGCGGGGGGCTGGTGATCCTGCAGGAAATATTCGGCGTGAACGACTAGCTGAAGGAGGTCGCCGCGGACCACGCCGCGTCCGGCTGGGAGGTGGCGGTTCCCGCGCTGTTCGATCGGCGGGAACGCGGGCTGGTGATCCCGTTCGAGGATATCGAAACCGCGCGGTCGGCGATGCTGAAGACCGACCTCGATGGGGCCATCGCGGACATCTCCGCCGCGGTGGAGCGCCTGGGCGCGCCCTGCGGGGTGATGGGATTTTGTTGGGGTGGCCACCTCGCGTTCCACGCGGCGGCAAACCTGCCGGTGGCGTGCGCCCAATCGATCTACGGCACAAAGCTGGACGGTGTGATGGGACTGGAGATCGCCGCGCCGATGCAGGGACACTGGGGCACGGAGGACACCCACGCCCCTGGCGAGGTTCTGAAGCGTCTGGAGCGGGCGTTCCCGGCGATTGAGATATTGACATACGAGGGGGCGGGACACGCGTTCGCCAACCGATGGCGCCCCGCGGTTTACGATGCGGACGCGGCGGAACTGATGAGTGTCAGGGCGAAGGCGTTTCTCGAGGCGCACATGCCGCTTTAGGTCCGACCTTCGACCCGGACGCGAGGATGCCGCGGCTCTCCGGCGTGTCCGCCGCTCCAGAGTCGATTGCGGGGATGGCGACGTCGGCTATGCAGGTCCTTGCCCCGGATTTGCCTTGGCGGGCCTGCCTTGCAGAGTTTCCGGTGTGGCGGAGAAAACCGTCTCTGGCGATGTTTGGCGTGATTCGACCGTGGAGAGCGGCGTGAACCAGGCTCGACAGTCAAAGTGCCGCCGAATGCGATCAACTCCGATTACGCCGGGGTTGCGGTTCCCGCCGGTCGGAGCGATGGCTTCGGGAGAGTTGCCGCGACGTCATGAGGATGTCCGAATCTAGGCCAACGGGTACCCAACCGTACGCCGGGGGCACCCGGTGCCCTGACGCGGCTCTGTGAACCTTGTCCTCTCCCGGACGGCTGGGCGTTGAATCGCGGCTTCGCGACGGCGCACATCGGTTGGATCATGGAGGCGGCTCTCCCTCCCACCGATGGCCATCATCAGCGGCGGCTGACGGTGTTCGGAGGGCTCCGCCATGCTCCCGTTCCTCCAGCGGCCGAGTCCTCACAACTGCCGGGCAAACCGCGTGGTCCCGCGTGCCGCCCGCAACGGCCGCGAAGCCTGGTTTCCTTTGCCGCGACCCGCGAAGCCCCGGAAATTCCTCGATCGTCTCAAGGTTTTGCTCGTTACGTCCACCGCCGACCACAACAATCACTTGACCTTGCGCGTCTAACTGTCATGTATGACACGTCGCCACGACATTGATTCGTACGACGGGAGCCATGACATGCGAATCACGGACTTCGCTGAAGAGGGGTGCTTTGAGCCACGGAAACTCGCCTCTGTTCTACGCACCACCATCGGCGAGCTTGCGTCGTCGGTTGGATTGCCCGAAGACGAGTTGCGGAACCGGCGGCTGCTTCGCTCCGATAAAACGCAACGCCGCTTGCGCGAACTGGTCGAGGTGCTCAACAAGATGACGCCTCGACTCGGCTCCGAACTCATGGCTTATGCTTGGTATCGTTCCGAGTTTTTGTCCGGCCACGGCGACCTGACGCCGATGCATCTGGTTCGCGACGGCTTGGCTCAGCGGGTGTTGGAATACGTCGATTCGATGGAAGCGGGCGTCCACGAGTGATTTCACTTGAGAATCGACGCATTCAGGGCCGCATAACCGCGGCCTAAGCCCGATTTACACGCATGAACCGTTATCCGGTCAGGGTGCCGCGCTCAATGGAGGGCGCTTCAACGCCAGAGGCACATCCGCTTTGAACACCTCGCTTGCGCTCCAAACCGCCGTCGGCGAGATGATGCGAGCCGATGGACTTCAACCCACAGTTTTCGTGCCATATTATTCGGATCTTGGATCGATCTTTGAATCACGCGATGATGACGCGATGGTCCGGCATGGAAACACTTTGAGATATCTTGCACGTCTAAGTTGGAGAGCTACATGTATGAGAAGAAAATTGCCCCCAAACCGGAATTCGCTTCTGATATCTTCTCGGAAGGCTTCGCGGGCATTCTCGTCCCGAGCTTTGTCCCCGGCGCGTCCGTGACCGATCTCAAATTGGTTTTGTGGCGTTGGGGAACCGACGATTGCGTTCTGGAGGTGATTGATGACGAGAGGAGGATGAGAGAAATGAATGAACGGTGGGAAAACAAGTGGACCCGCCGGATGTCTTTTTCACCGGCCGCTACACCAAAGCAACCACACCGACTCCAACTTGGGGACTCCCGACGGGTGCTCTTGCGATCCGCCGCCGTTCCTGGTTAGATCGCCTTGACGTCAATCGCAACAATGGAAGCCATGTCATGTCACTCGAGTACCTCTCGGAAGACGGACACATCGACCCGCGATCGGTCGCCAAAATTCTGCGCACCTCCGTGGACGAGGTCGCGATGACGGTGGGATTGGACGACGATGGGCTAGACGACCCCCGTCAAGTCCGAAACCCGGACATTCAGCGCCGCCTGAGCGAATTCCTCCAAGTGTTGGAAAAGGTGACCCCACGGCTTGGTTCGGAATTCCTCGCCTATGCCTGGTACCGTTCCGAACCTTTGCCTCCATTCTACGGATGCACGCCCATGCTGCTGGCGCGCCTCGGCAAGACACCGGAGGTGTTGGCGTACCTCGACACGGATGAGGCGGAGGCCACGTTTTCCCCTCTCCCGGAACCGGCGCAGGCCCAACGCTCCTCTGCGCCCTCATGATCCCACCGGGCCACCGGATGCCGGATTCGGTTGCGGCGTGGGAGGCGAAGGTGGTGGAAGCAGCCGCAACCCGAAGCGTGCTGAATCAACCGGGGGGAGACGGACACAAGCGGGCCGGAACCGGAGAGTCCGGCATGGCCGCTTTGTGGGAATGTGACCGGAGGCAGGGCCACGAGCCGAATTTCGGGTCTCCGAACGGCGGCGTTTCACCGCGGCGGAACCACTTACCCCGCGGAAGCGGACGGGGCCGCCCGCGCGTCCGACGCTTCGGTCGCCTTGGTTTCCAACCGGACGGAAAATGGTCTAAAATCCGGGCGTACGGATGAGGTTGCGCATGCCCCGGTTTCTTTCCACCACGGACGCGGATTTCGAAGACGCCTTCCGCGCGGTCCTGTCGGCCAAACGCGAGGACAGTCCCGACGTGGACGACGCCGTCGCGGACATCATCGCGGACGTGAGGGCGCGCGGCGACGCCGCGCTGATCGAACTGACCGAGCGGTTCGACAGGGTGAGGCTGACGCCCGGCACGCTGGCTTATTCGGAAGAGGAGATCGAGGCCGAAATCGCGAAGGTTCCAGAAGAGGAACGCGAAGCGCTGGAACTCGCGGCCGAGCGGATACGCGCCTACCACGCCCGTCAGATGCCGCAGGACGCGCGTTGGACCGACCCCGAAGGCGCGATGCTGGGATGGCGGTGGACAGCGGTTTCCGCCGCCGGGCTCTACGTGCCAGGCGGGTTGGCCTCCTACCCGTCCTCCGTGTTGATGAACGCGGTGCCCGCCCGGGTCGCCGGCGTGGAGCGGCTGGTGGTCGCGGTCCCGACCCCGGATGGAGCGGTCAATCCCTTGGTTTTGCTGGCCTGCCGGATCGCCGGCGTCGACAGGGTGCACCGCGTGGGAGGGGCGCAGGCGATCGCCGCGCTCGCCTTCGGAACCGAGAGCGTCAAGCCTGTGGACAAAATCACCGGCCCGGGAAACGCCTTCGTCGCCGCCGCCAAAAGGCGGGTGTTCGGACATGTCGGCATCGACATGATCGCCGGGCCTTCGGAAATCCTCGTGATCGCGGACGCGGACAATGACCCCGACTGGATCGCCCTGGACCTGCTGAGCCAAGCGGAACACGATGAAAGCGCGCAATCGATCCTGATCACCGACGACGCCCGGTTCGGGCGGGCCGTGGCCGAAGCGGTCGGGAGGCGGCTCGAATCCTTGGAGCGGCGGGCGATCGCCGGAGCTTCGTGGCGGGATTTCGGCGTGGTCGTCACGGTGCGCGACATGGAGGAGGCGGTCGCCCTTACCGACCGAGTCGCGCCGGAGCACCTCGAGATATGCTCGGCCGACGCCGAGGCGTTGGCGGAACGCGTAAGGCACGCCGGCGCGATCTTCGTTGGAGCCTGGACTCCCGAAGCGGTGGGCGACTACGTGGCTGGACCGAATCATGTGCTGCCGACGGCGCGTTCGGCGCGTTTTTCTTCGGGCCTCGGCGTGATGGACTTTCTCAAGAGGACGACGCTTAACCGCATGACGCCGGAGGCGCTGGGGGCGGTTGGACCCGCGGCGGAGACTTTGGCCAGGAGCGAGGGTTTGGAGGCGCATGGCCTGAGCGTTCGCGCGCGTCTCGATCGTTTGAACAACGGATGATGAACCCGCCGTACCGCGATTGATGCGCGACCGCGCCTGGCGTTCTCCCGGGCGCCGGATGGTGGACGCGCCTGTCCGGAGAAGTTTGGAGGTCGCCGGGCGGAGACCCTGTCCCGGAGCGGGAGCCGGAAGCGCGTGGACCGTGCTCGCGATTCGTCCGTGGGTGCGCGCGGCGGCGGGATACCCGCGGTGGCGTTTGTCCCGGGCGCGCGTTCCGTCCGTTCGAAGAACGCGCGATTGACGCGACGGACCGTGGTGGATGGACAACCGCGCCCTTTGAGGCTACCCGGCGCGGGAAGGAGACCGCGCATGTCCAAGCTGGTTCATGTGGAGATTGACGACAGCGCCCTGCCGCCGCCCACGCCGGAAATCGAGCAGGAGCGCAAAGTCGCGATATTCGATCTGTTGGAGGACAATTCCTTCGGCCTCGCGAAGCGCGAGGGGCGCGCTCCGCCGGACGGCCCTTACCGACTGACGCTGGCCATCCGGGAGCGGAGGCTCGTGTTCGACGTGACGACCGAAGGCGGGGAACCCGCCGCCGAATTCCATTTGAGCCTGGGACCGTTCAGGCAGGTCGTCAAAGATTACTTCCAAATATGCGAAAGCTACTTCGACGCGGTGAAGAAGCTTCCGCCCAGCCAGATCGAGGCGATCGACATGGCGCGGCGCGGCATTCACAACGAGGGCGCGCGCCTCCTCGAAGAGCGGCTGGAGGACAAGGTCGTCATCGATTCCGACACCGCCCGCCGCATTTTCACCCTCGTCTGCGTGCTGCACTTCGGCGGGTGAGGGATGGCCGGGCTCCCCTCGTCGGTTCTGTTCTGCTGCGACCACAACGCGGTCAGGTCGCCGATGGCCGAGGGGATGGCCAAGAAATTCTACGGCCACTCCGCCTACGTGCAATCCGCGGGCGTGCGCAACGATTTGGAAATCGACGGCTTCGCGGTCGCCGTCTGCAGGGAAATCGGAGTGGAACTGGAACGGCACAGATCCCGATCGTTCGACGAAATGCGCGAGTGGGGGGACGACCTGTCGGGCTTCGACCTCGTGGTCGCGCTGACGCCCGCCAGCCAGAGGAGGGCCCTCGAACTGACGCGCTATTTCCATCTGGAGGTGGAATACTGGCCGATCATGGACCCGGGCGGTCTCGGCGAAACCCGGGAGCGGAAACTCGCCGCCTACCGCCAGACGCGGGATCAACTTTCCGGAAGGATGCGCGCGCGGTTCGGGGAACCGACGGTATGACCATCGAAGTGAGAACCTTGACCGGAGCGGATATCGTTCCCGTCATCGATTCGCTGGCGCGGCTGCGGATTTCCGTGTTCCGCGACTGGCCCTATCTCTACGACGGGGACATGGATTACGAACGCGGATACCTCGCGCCGATGGTGGAAAGTCCGACATCCGCCATCGTGGGGGCCTTCGACGGGGACGTTCTGGTCGGAGCCGCGACCTGCTCCGCGCTTTCGGAACACAAGGAGGATTTCGCGGCCGCGTTCGACGGGTCAGGAATCGCCATGGAGGAAGTGTTTTATCTCGCCGAATCGGTATTGCTGCCCGCACACCGGGGCCGTGGGCTGGGCCACTCCTTCTTCGACCACAGGGAGGCGAGGGCGCGCTCCCTTGGCATGTCCAAGGCCGCGTTCTGCGCCGTGGACCGGCCCGGCGACCATCCCGCCCGGCCGGAGGACTATTCCCCGCTCGACCCCTTCTGGCGCAAGCGGGGATACGCGCCGCTTCCGGGCGTCGTCGCGCGGTTCGCTTGGCGCGACGTGGGCGACGCGGAGGAAAGCTCGAAGCCTCTTCGGTTTTGGATGAGGACGCTGTGAGGCTGGCCGCCTGCGCGTGGCCCATTCGCCGGCACGCCGGCATGGACGCCTGGGCCGCCGCCGTGGAGGCGTCGGTGGACGAGGCGGCAGGCCAAGGCGCGGAATTGCTGGTGTTTCCCGAATACGGATGGATGGACCTGTCCGGCCCGTCCGGGGCGGTGGACATGGAGGGCGTGACGCGCGCGGCCGCGGAGGCCGCCCGCGCCGCCGCCGAGGTGATTGGGGGATTGGCGCGGAGCCGCGGCGTTTGGATCGTGGCCGGCAGCGCGCCGGAATCGGTGGACGGCGTTTTCGTGAACAGGGCGCGCCTGTTCGGGCCGGCGGGGCAGGCCGGCCATCAGGACAAGCAGGTGATGACCCGCTACGAGCGCGAGGTCTGGGATATCCGCCCCGGCGGCGGGTTGGGGGTGTTCGACACCGATCTGGGACGCCTGGGCATCCTCATTTGCTACGACGCGGAATTTCCGGCGCTGGGCCGCGCGCTGGTGGAGGCGGGCGCCGAAATCATCGCGGTTCCGTCCTGCACGGACAGCCTCGCGGGCTACTGGCGGGTCCGCGTCGGGGCGATGGCGAGGGCTTTGGAGGGGCAATGCCCCGTGGTACACGCGGTCACGGTCGGCGACGCGCCTTGGTGTCCCCCCGTGGACGAAAACCGCGGCGCGGCGGCGGTCTACGGGCCGCCAGATATCGGCTTTCCCGACACCGGGGTGATCGCGGAGGGGAAGCTCGACGCGCCCGGCTGGGTGACCGCCGATGTCGAGCGGTCCGCCATCGGGCGCGTCCGGGCCGAAGGGCGGGTATTGAACGTCTCCCATTGGCCCGAGGCGGCCTCCCGCGCCGCGGCGGGCCTTCGGGATTTCGCCGATTCGGGGCCCGACGCGGAGTGACACGCCGGCGCGGATCGCGAATCGCTTGAATTCCGGCGGTCGCGGGCGCAAGAGTGTCGCGCCGCGATTCCCGCGGCGGCAATAATGGAGCGATCATGGCCAAGGAAGAAGTGCTCGAATTCCCCGGTGTCGTGAAGGAACTCCTGCCCAACGCGACGTTCAGGGTCGAGCTCGACAACGGCCACGAGATCATCGCGCATACGGCGGGCAAGATGCGGAAGAACCGCATCCGCGTCCTAGCGGGCGACCGGGTTCAGGTCGAAATGACCCCGTACGACCTGACCAAGGGACGCATCAACTATCGATTCAAGTGAACCTCCCCGCGCCGCCGGGAGGCCGGACATGATCGACGGGCCCCGCCTCGTTCTCGGCTCGGGCAGCCCGCGCCGATTGGAACTTCTGACCCAGATCGGAGTGATACCCTTCGACGTGCGCCCGCCCAGCATCGACGAGACGCCGGAACCGGGCGAATCGCCACGGCCCTATTGCGCCCGGATGGCGCGCCAGAAGGCGGAGGCGGTTCCCTTTGACTTGGGGGAGGTCGTCCTGTGCGCCGACACGACGGTTGCGCTTGGCCGCCGGATCCTCGGCAAGCCGTCCGGGCGGGAGGAGGCGCGGGAATTCCTCGATCTTTTGTCGGGGCGCAGGCACCGGGTGATCACGTCCGTCCATGTCCGGCGCGGCGACGAGTCCTGGCACCGGGATGTGGAGTCGGTGGTGAAAATGAAGAGGCTCTCGGATATCGAGCGGGAGGGCTACCTCGACACCGGAGACTGGAGCGGCAAGGCGGGTGGCTACGGCATACAGGGGCCGGCGGGAGCTTTGATTCCTTGGATTCGCGGCTCCTTCACCGGCGTCGTGGGTCTGCCGTTGGCGGAAACGGCCGGAATGCTGCGGGCCGCCGGGGTGATCGCGTGAAAGGCCGCGTCGCCGCGTTCGACACCGTGGCCGGGCGAAAGGCGTCGGCGCTGATGGAAGACGGGCGGCTTGCCGATCTGATCGTGGACCCGGCCGACGCGCGGATTCTTCCCGGCGCGGTACTGCGCGTCGCCGTGGACCGCCCGATGCGCGGCGCGGGGGGCGCGATGGTCCGGTTGCCGGGCGGGGCTTCGGGATATCTCCGCAGGGCGAAGGGATTGTCGCCGGGCGATTCGTTGATCGCGCAGGTATCGGGATTCGCGGAGGAGGGCAAAGCGCCGCCCTTGGCGCAAGGGTTCATCGTCAAGAGCCGATTCGCGATCGCCACCCCCGGCAAACCCGGGTTGAACGTGGCGAAGCGAATCCGGGACGGGGACACGCGGGACAGCCTTCTGGCGATCGCCCGCGGAATCGGCCCGCCGGAGGGCCTCGGCCTCATCCTGCGGAGTCACGCCGAATTCGCCGACGCGGCGGCGGTGGAGGATGACATCCGCTCCGTGATTGAACTCGCGGAAGGTATCGCCTCCGACCGCGGCGCGGGGGATCCGGAACTTCTTGCCGACGGCGCCGACGCACATTCGCTGGGCTGGCGTGATTGGCCGGCGCCGGACGCGGTGGAGGAGGGCGCCGGCGCCTTCGAGCGGGCCGGTGTCCTGGACGCGGCGGACATGGCCCTCGCGGACGAGCGGCCGCTCGAAGGGGGAGGTCGCATGACGGTGGAGGCCACGCGGGCTTTGGTCGCGGTGGATGTGGACACTGGAGGCGACACCGATCCCGCGGCCGGTCTCAGGGCTAACCTCGCCGCGTCTCGGTCCCTTCCGCTGGCGCTCAGGCTGCGCGGACTCGGCGGTCAGGTGGTGGTCGACGCCGCGCCGATGTCGCGCGGAGGTCGACGGTCGGTGGAACAGGCCCTCGCGGCGGCGCTTCGGGCGGACCCGGTCGAGACCACGTTCGTCGGGTGGACGCCGCTCGGCCACATGGAACTGACGCGCAAGCGCGAACGCTCTCCCGTTCCGCGGGAGGTGTTGGGGTGAGGCCCGGGTGATTCGTCCCGATTCGTTTTGGGATCCGGGCGCCCACGCCGCGCTGATCGCCCGGTCCGAAAGGCTGGCGGGCGTGGCCGCTGATCCGCCGGGAGCGGATGCGGCCTTGAAAACAAGAGGCGGCGCGTTCACGGCGCGGGAAAATTTCGCGGTGAAAGTGTTGGACAGCCCGACCGGCCTGTTGTAGGAGCCACGCGTCCGGCGCTTGCGCGCCGGTGTGCCCGGGTAGCTCAGGGGTAGAGCAGTGGACTGAAAATCCTCGTGTCGGTGGTTCGATTCCGCCCCCGGGCACCAACGCCCTCAGGACATGATAGGACAGCCAAGGTGGCGGCGTATTTCGTGAAACCGGAAGGGATGCCGGAGAATTTTCCAACGCATCGGCATGAACCGGCCTTTTGGGAGGCGCTCGGAAGGGCCGTGGCGACGTTCGGGTTTCTGGAGGAGGTGCTCGGAAAGGCGATTTTCGTTCTGACGGGCACCCGCCCCCACCCGGAGGACGAATTTCAAGCCGCCTACGAAAAGTGGCTGCCAGTGCTTGAAAAATCTCTCCATGATCCACTGGGAGGATTGATTCCCACATACTGTAAGGCGGTCAGGGATCATCCGGATGCGGACGATGAGGGCTTGGACGACTTGCTGAAGGAACTTCGGAAAGCGGCTGAACTCCGCAATGTGTTCTGTCACGGGTCATGGAAGGAGCCGGACGAAGCTGGCGCGTCACTTCCGTTTTTCGTCAACAAACAAATGAAGATTTTCGCGGATCCGGTCGATGTCGAATATCTGCATTGGACCCGGATAGGGACGGTTGAGTTGGCATGCGAAGTCATGAACTCCGTGACGCGCATGGGATTCCAATTTCCCGGATCGTCCGGCCCGGGAACACCGGTTTGGCCAGCGCGGACGGGGACAGGGGAAGAGCGGGGCGGTTCCGGCGGCGGTGACGAACGCGGGGGGCGGGGCTGAACGTCGCCTTCCGCCCGCTCGGCATCCTCCGAGTTGGGAAATTGAGGCCAGGGCCGAGTTCGCCATGACCCCGGGCAACGCGCGCGGGGATGGCGATGCACGGAAGGCGGGATCGCAATCGCCAACACCGTTGACGTTTCGCTTTTGTGGTTGCCAAGCGGTGGGTGATCAGTGAGTGTCAAACCGACGCATGGGCGTTTAATGAACAAGGGATGAACAGATGACCAAATCACTCTCGCGCCGCGGCGCGATTGGCCGGATCGCGACGCTGGGGGCCGCGGGCCTCGCCGCGCCGCACATCGCGAGCGCCGCCGGCCACGGCACGACATGGAAGATCCAGACCAGCTGGCCCGGCGGCG
>JANQKA010000116.1 GCA_028281405.1 Hasllibacter sp.
TCACCCACGACGCGAGCGATTCGATGGAGGCGACACGGGAAGCCATGTCTTTCGAGAACAGCGTCGCGACCCGTTCCCGCCACTCCTTGTGGGTGGCGATTCTCGTGCTCGCGATCACGGCTTCCTTCTGCCTGCGCATGATGTAGCGCCGCCAGAAAATCGTCGGAATTACGTGGAGTAGCACGATGCTCGGTACGAACGCCAGCATCAGACGCTGGAGGTTTCCGATTACCCGGGTGGTTTCCTCATCGACGAGCCAAGCTTCGAGCGGGGACCAAAGAATCCAAGTCAGCATGGGCGCCGCGCATGACAGGGCGGCCACGACCCCCGCCACCGCCCACGGTTCCCACCGCCGCCCCGCTCCGGGTTCGAATCGTTCCATGATGCTCTCCAATTCCTGGGCGGCTCTCGCCGCGGTTCGCGTGTCGTGGACGGCTGGGAAGCCGATCATTGTTTGTTCTCGTGAACATTTATGAAACGTAAACCCGACATTCAAGACCTTCGGAAAATTTATTTTCCCGCCGTCGCCGGGGGCGCCGCGGTGGACCGGGACGCCTTCCAACACGGAGGTTAGGAGAGGATTGAGGTTCTTTGTGGGCGACCTCCGGGTCGGCCTGGGTCGGAACGGCGCCTTCCCTTTTGGTGGCCATCGGGCTGATACACTCCCCGATTATTGTTGCCGAGGAGGACGGCCCGATGGGGCGTGGTCCGCGACCCTTGGCTTCGGGGGCCCTCACCGTTCGATGCCCGCCATGACGAATTCCCGCGTCCGAAGTGGTCCGACGTGGACCACGGAGGCCGTTCCATCATATTCTCGTCGGCTCGGTCCCGCTGGTTGACTCCGGAATTCCCAACCCTACGTTGATGAAATCTTCGCCGCGACGGCCCTTCCGACAGGAGGGCGGAAGCATGCTGGAATGCCACACGGGGAGGAATGGTTGAGGAAGGTCGTGATCATCTCCGTTGTCGCGATGTGCTCCTTCGCGGGGGTGGCAGCGACCGCGTTTCTGCTGAACCGTCCCGCGCCGGCGTCGATTGCGGGAGCGGAGGCCGTTCCTGTCGCGGGGCGTCCCGGCGTCGCACATGTGTTCCTCCGCATCGATAACGGAGCGGAACCCGACCGCCTGCTTTCCGCCGCGTCGCCGGAAGCCGAATCCATTTCGTTCGCGGGTCGTCGGTCCGGGAGGGACTCCTACGCCATACCGGCGAACAGCTCCCCGAGCCTTTCCGCGGACGGCTTGTATCTCGTCGCGACGGGGGTCGAAGGTCCACTCGACGAGGGGCGTCTGATTCCGATTTCCTTGGAGTTCGAGCGGGCTGGAACGGCCGCAACCCGGGCCAGGGTCGGCCCGCCGACGGATCCGCACGCCGCGCACCGGGCGGCGGGTGGGAGCGGGGTCGGCGGTTCCAACCCGCCCCGGCTCGGACTCGAGGTGTCGCCGGGCGCGGAAGGCTCTTGGACGGTGACGGTCCGGACGGAGAATTTCACGTTCGATCAATCGACCGAAAATCCGGTTCATGTCCCGGGCCACGGCCACGCCCACCTTTATCTCGACGGATTGAAGCTTCGGCGGATGTATTCCGGGACGGCGTCGATAGGGGCCCTGCCGCCGGGCCGCCACACGATCGAGGTAACCCTGAACACGAACACCCATTCGCCATTCATGAATGGTGGCGAACCCGTCGTCGCCCACAAGGTCGTCGAGGTGCGGTGAGCGGATCCCGCCTCATTGCTTCGGTTCGGATTGCCGTCTTGGACGGTCGGCCCTTTCGGGCCGTCCGCGCGGTTGAATCGGGTCCGCGTCCACGGATTCCTCCGCGCCGTGGACCACGCGATGGGGTGCCAGGCGGCCGGGATTTCAGCGCAGTCCGTCTTCGCCACGGGCCTCGCCATGGGTCAATCCACCGACGCGTGGCAAAGGTCGGCCGCCATCGGTCACCGCGATGGCGACAAGGATTTCGTCGCGGCGCGGGGCGTCGTTGATGCGCACCTCCACGGCGTCGAAGTGCGAGCGGACGTAGGCGGCGTCCTTGTGGCCGAGCGGAACGTCGAGATCCTGTCCCGGACCGCCGCGCTTCTTCGACGAAGGCACCAGCGCCGCGCCCTTTTCCACCGCGTCGCGCAGGGGCGCGCCCATCCTGGGGTGCAGGAGCGCCGCCGCGTGCTCGAGTTCTCCGTCTTCGCCCACCATCGCGGCCTTGCCATAGCTCTGGGCTTCTTCGGGCCGGATGCCGAGCGCGGCGACGGCGCGATTCCCGAGCAATCCTCCAAGCTCGGCGCCAATTTCCATCAGCGGAGTCAGATCCTCGACGTACCGGCCGGAAAAGGGGTTTTCGATCACCGCGACGGCCACCGCCTTCCGCGCGGGGGGCGCGACGTTTCGCCCCATTTCGAGATGGGTCTCCTCGACCCAGGTGCAGATTTTTCTGATCTTGGCCGTCATTTGGACTTCCTCCTTCGGATTTCGATTGATTGCAGGCTTTGTAATGGGTTGGCCACGCCTTTCTCGGTTTGGGAGTCGGTCTCCGGGCACGGAACACGCGGCGGTGGTTGTTCACCATACGATATGCTCCGATTTGATGGCCATTCGCGAGTCTTTGAAGCCGGTTGTCGGGGATTAGCCGTCGGTGCTCGATCGCCGCCGTTTTCGGGGAGCGACGAATCGGGCGACCGCGATATTCGGCGGACTTTGGTTCTTCGATGTCCACACGTCGATGGAGGGCGGCACTCGGGGAAGGTGCGATATTTAGAACCGAATTTCCTCCCGGGGTTCCACATCGCCGATCCGTCCGCCCGTTACATGGCGGGCGCGTCGAAGCCGCGGAATCGATGTCGGGCTTGGCGTCGTCGTCGATCATCGATCCGTTGGCCTTGAACGCGTCTGTGCCGTCATTGATCGCTTCGGTGGTGATTCCTTCAACTTCGGGAGGAGACATGATCGCATCTTCGTTTGATTTGACGGCGTGTTGGACGGCTTCGGCCGCGTCGGGAATTTGGATGCGCTCAATCCAACCGGGTGGGCGGCCAAGGGTTCCCCCGGGACGGGCGGCAACGAATGTCTCCCGGGTGAAGCGGCCTCCGCTGGGCCGGTTCGGCGCTCGGGCCGCCATTTCCTTTCCTCCTTGAACATGACCGTTTCCAGAGTGCGGGGGCGGGCGTGGGTCGTCAAGTCCTATCGGCGACCGCGGGGCGGTCTCGCCCATGTCGCTCGGATAACGGGACGACACCCCGCGTCTGACACCACATGAGTGCGGGGGCGGGCGTGGGTCGTCAAGTCCAATCGGCGACCGCAGGGCGGTCTCGCCCATGTCGCTCGGATAACGGGACGACACCCCGCGTCTGCCACCACATGACCGGCGATCGCCACTCTTCCGTAATTTGCCCGCCTCCGGGCGCCGCCGCGGCATGGGGTCGCAAAGGGCGGAGGGGTTCGCCTTCCGTCAAGCAATTTCGCCGCCCGCCAGCGCGGGTTGTGAGACGGCGTCAACATTGTCGAGGCGGGATTGCCCTCTTTCTCCGTTCCTCTGGAGGGTGTCGGCCACATTTGTGGCGACTCCGCGCGTCATCGCGCGCTTTCGCCCCGCGCCCCGCGAATCCGGGGGCCTCCATCCGACCCGTCGAACCGGAACGATCGCGTTTCCTCGGCGCGGCCGCGCGCGCGGGAGACGGCGCGGAAAGGACAAGTCGACGATAGGCCGCCGGTTCCCGCACGGGGCGGATTCGAGCCTGACCTCGACCGTGCCCCCCGGCGGCGCTCCAATGCCGGAACGGTGGCGCGCGGATCCCCCCGGCGGCGGCACCCGGTCGGTAAAGCGTCCTCCACCAACGAGGCACAGCCAGAGGGAACGGACCCGCGATGAAAATTCGCCGGATTCGAATGATTCGATAGCCTGGGCGTGGCGGCTTTCCAAGTCGAGGGCGAATTCGGCTGGGGAGGGCGAGGGGGGGAGGAACACGGAACACGGAACACGGGAGGCGGCGCGGCGCCCCCAAGATATCCGCTGGGCCGCGGTTTGGTCTCCGGTTCGCTGACGACGCCGGATGATCGGCGGGCACGCTTGACTGTCTTGGCATGGG
>JANQKA010000245.1 GCA_028281405.1 Hasllibacter sp.
CGCCGCGCCGATTCGCAGAACCGGAGGAACACCCATGAGCTACGCCATCTACCCGAGCCTGGAGGGCAGGACGGTTTTCGTCTCCGGAGGAGCGACCGGCATCGGAGCCGAAATCGTCAAGGGCTTCGCCGCCCAAGGAGCCAAAGTCGGCTTCCTCGACTTCGACGCCGACGCGTCGTCCGCGCTGGTGAAGGCCACGGAAGGAAATGTCACGCACGAATTCTGCGACCTGCGCGACATCGACGACCTGCGGGCCGCCATAGGCCGGTTGAAAGCCGCGCTCGGGCCGGCCGAGGTCTTGGTCAACAACGCCGCCCGCGACGACCGGCACGCCTGGACCGACGTGGAGCCGGACTATTGGGACGAACGCTTCGCCGTGAACCTGCGGCACATGTTCTTCGCGATCCAAGCGGTCGCTCCCGACATGGTCGCCGCCGGAAAGGGCTCGATCATCAACATGGGATCCAATTCCTGGTGGGAGGCCGGCGGCGGATTCCCGGCATACACCTCCGCCAAATCCGCGGTGCACGGGCTGACCCGAACCATGGCGCGCGACCTCGGCGACCACCGGATCAGGGTCAACACCGTGGTGCCGGGCTGGGTCATGACCGAACGCCAGAAAAAACTGTGGGCCAACCCCGAGGCGCTGGAGAAGCACCGCGACCGTCAATGCCTGCCCGACCTCATCGAGCCGCGCCACGTCGCCCGCATGGTGCTTTTCCTCGCCTCCGACGACGCCGAGATGTGCACCGCCAACAACTACATGGTGGAGGCCGGGTCGATCTGACCGTCCAGCGCCCGCAGGGCCCACTCCTGAAGGTGCTTGATCGGGTGCTCGGAATTCACCCCGCAGTTCGGGTCGAGCACCAGCGGTCCGGGCCTGTAGCCGCGCGAAGACAGCCCGCGCTGAACGCTCTCGACGAGGTGAATGTCCTCCTCCACCGTGGTCTCGCGGTCCTGAACCGCCAGTTCGCGCACCATGTCGCTCTCCCTCCCGTCCACCGAATACCATCCCCGCCAGACGACCACGCGCCCGGCGTCGACGGCGCGCCAGTGGTAGGTGTTCAGCACGTTGCCGGGATAGACTTGGAAGCTGAACATCGGCCACAGGAACCAGCTGGAATACCCGTCGTGATGGGCGAATCCGGAGCGGATGTCGTAGGTCATCCGGTCCAGATCCTGGCACTCGGTCGTGTGGCGCAGACAGTAGCCCTGCGGTTGGATGTCGTAGGTCTCGGGCTTCACCACGCCGTTCGAGAAAGTTGGATGGTTGAGTGAGCAGTGATAGCACTCCGAGTAGTTCTCGATCGAAACCTTCCAGTTGCAGTTCTCGGGGATCTCAACCCATTCGAGCGGCTTCAGGTCGCTCCAGTTGGGCACCCATTCCCCCAACTCGGCGCGGACGTTCGGAAACCAGTCGTCCATCGGCGCCGCATCGGGATCGAGGTTCACGAACACGAAACCGAGGAATTCCTCCACCCGCGCCGACGCAAGGCAAATTCCGGATCGGTCCAGGCCCTCCACCACCTTCAGGTTCGGACCCGAACGCAGCTCCCCGGTCAATTCGTAGGTCCAGGCGTGGTATGGACACACCACCACGCGCGTCCTGCCGCGGCCCGAAACCAGCTCGTGCGCCCGGTGCTGGCAGACGTTGTGGAAACAGCGGATTTCCCCGTCGCGGCCGCGGATCGCGAACAGGCTGTCGCCGGCGATCTCGAACGTTGTGTAGTCGCCGGGTTCAGGAATTTCGGAGCTGTGGCAGGCGAACTGCCACGTGCGGGCCAACGGACCGGCCCGTTCGAGGCGGAATATTTCCGGATCCGTGTAGTAGCGGGCTTCGAGCGAGCGGACAGGAGCGGTCATGGCGCGTCCCCGTGGTAGAGCCCGAGTCCGTGACGTCGGGCGTGGAAGGTTTCGACCCTGTCGATCACCTCGTCGGAAGCGACCGAGATGACGAAGGAAAGTAGCGTCTCGAGCAGTGCGATGGTGGAGACCGACGATGGGAAAAACTGCGGAGTGTCCGCCGAGACGAGGAACCCGTGGTCGGCGGCGCGCATGACCGGACTCGCCCGGCTGTCCGACACACCAATGATCGTCAGGCCCTGCCCGCGCGCGAGGCGCGTGGCCTCCACGACCTCCGACCTGTAGGGTTTGAGGGTGATGGCGATGAGCGCGTCGCGCTCGTCCGCCCAAGCCAGATCGTCGACCGGCGTGGATCCGGACTTTGGAATCGCGTGAAAGTTCATCATGCCCGTCGAGGCGAGGTAGGTGAAATTCCGGGCGTTGGAACTGTTCACCCCGACGCCCAGCGTGTAGACGTCCCGGCTACCCCAAAGCGCGCGCGCCGCGGCGGTCAAAGCCTCCGCCGACGTCGCCGCGAAGGTCTCCTCGATGTTCGTGGCCGCGGCCCGGGCCATGTCGGCGAACAGGCCACCGAACGCGCCCGAACGGCGGATGTCCTGCAGCCAGCGGACGCGATCCGGGAAATCCGCGCCGCCGCGCCGAATCGCTTCGCGGAAGCGCGCGCGGAAGTCCCCGTAGCCGCCGAATCCCAGCTGACGCGCCATGCGCACCACGGTGTTCGGGTTGACCTTCGCCGCCTCCGCGATCTCGCGCACAGTGGAGACACCCACGTCCCGGGGATTCTCCAGGACATAGGTCGCCGCCTTGCGCGCCTCCGGCGTCAGTTCCCCGAGACCGTCGGAGAGGCGGTCGAGGACGGGTATTGATACATCTGTCCCATTCATGGCCGACGATGGTATATCCGTTCCATCATCCAGTCCAGAGCGAACAACACGGGACGAGCCATGTCAGACAATCCCCAACGTGCCGAGCGCGCGTGGTCGTCGTCGGCGGCGGCATCACGGGCGTGGGCCCCGCCTACCATTTCGCCAAGGCGGGTTGGACCGACACCGTGCTCCTGAGAAGGCGGAATTGATCAGAGAATCCACTTGGCACGCCGCCGGGCGGATCACCCAGTCGGCCTCCTGCTTCGGGTTGGGCACGTGGACTACAACATCGGCCTCCACTCGGGCGGCCTCGATGCGGAGACGGGCCAAGCGGTGACGTGGCATGGATGCGGGTCGCTCCGCCTCGCCCACACGGATCACGAGATGGACCGGTTGCGGCACACCACCTCCGTCGGCCGCGCCTTCGGCTACCCATGGAATCGGTTGGGCCGGAGCGGATCGCGGAACCGCACCCGTTCCACAACCTCGACGGCGTCCTCGGCGCCCCGCACACGCCCGACGACGGCCATCGCGGCGCCAAGAACGTCACCACGGCCATGGCGGCCGAGGCACGGGGCTCGGCGCGCGGATCGTCCGCCGCCGCCGGGCGACCAACATCGCGCGCCGCCGAACGGGGAGTGGATCGTCGAATCCGGGCGCGGACAAATCCGTTGCGAGCAAGTCGCGAACGCCGGCGGAGCCCGCGCCCGGCAAATCCGCGGGTGGACGGGACCGCGGCCTCCGCCACCTCGATGACCCACCACGACTTCGTGACCGAATCCGTCCAGCAATTCCAGGATCTCGAGCGCGAACTCCGGTGATCGGCCACGACCAAGAAGACTCCGGCCACATCCGCGTGGAGCGCATGTGCGGGCTGATCGGCATCCACGAAAAGGAGAATCCGAACACCGTCCGGGAAGAACCGGGACAAGTCGAATTTCCCCTTCCCGGCCCGATGACCTTCAGGCGGTTGTTCCGATCGCTCCCGCCG
>JANQKA010000252.1 GCA_028281405.1 Hasllibacter sp.
ACAATAGTTGCGCATCCACCGGCGACCGCGGCGGCGAGGACATGTCGGTCATCGGGGTCTGGAAGGTCGAACGCCTTGATCGTGTCCTCGTGCCCCGTCACCAAAGAATTGTAAATGTGCTTCTCCATGAGGTCGCATGTGCGTTTGAGCGCGGCCGGTTTCCGATGGGGTTCGTTGCGGAGAAGCGCCTCCACCCATTCCCGCTGGATCTCCGCCGTCCACCTTGACAAGTAGAGGCGTCCGCTTCCGAGTTCCATCAGCAGGTCGCGCAGTGGCGCGGGATACAGGACATTGGAGTCCAAAAGTGCCTTTCGGACGGGAGCGGGCATCCCCTCGGACATGAAGAAAAACATCAGTATCCCATGTTCTGTTCTTGAGCCTCCGCCACCAACTGATCGAGCACGGCCCGGCGCTTGACTTGTAAATCGAACAGAAACTCCATCACGTCATGCACGCGAAGGCGGGGATATCCGCCAACCATCCGGTGTGGAATTTCGTTGTTCTCGATGAGTTTGATGACCTCGGGGACTTCCATGTAAAGAATCTCCGCGGCCTGGGAGATGCCCAATTCCGCGCCGGCGGGCTCGTTCGCGCCGCCGCGCACCGCCACGATTCCATCGAGGGCGTCGATGAGAATTTCAACCGCTTCCGGGGGAATCGCGATGGGGGACGCGTCCTTGGCGTCCTCGACCCTTATCCTGAGGGGGCCTTCGGACGCGTGGCGAGACAGTTCCCGCACGGCGGCGAGGGCGTGGAGCGCTTCCATCGTCTCGGGCGTGGGTTTGTTGTTCCGGTACATCGGCGTCCGCTCCTTGTCCGATCTTGCACGGTGAGTAAGTAAGGCTTTGCGCAATGATGTCAAGAGCACGCGTGGTCCTTGAAATCTCCATTCCGTGCTTCCGCCACGCCCAAACTTGGCGTCGCGGAAGCTGGGGAGGCCGGAGAGGCTTCCGTATCCGCATCCGGCAAGCCACATCGGTCCAACCTTTGAGGCGGGAGGTGGACCGGATCCAGCAAGTGCGGTTCGAACGGTCGTGGCTAAGGTTCCGAGGGCCGCGGAGTACCAATAGGAATCGTGGGAGAATCCATGCGTACAATGTTACGATGGAGCGTTGAAGGTGAGTGCGGACGCGGAAATTGAATGCGCTTCGGCGTTCGGAACCGGATATCCGCGGTGGAGCACGGCATGCGCATGAACGACGTGGATTTCGGAGGCGCGAGCAAGCTCGACGGCCATGGACCGGTTTTTTCCGCGTCGGCGGCGAGGTTGTCAGGGGGGTTCTGGCTCACCGCGGCGGAGTCCAATCTTGGAACGGCGGCCCGGAGGCGACCGTCGCCCTGTCGAATCTATTGGACGTGCCGCTTTGGGGGGCAGGAGAAGAAATGTCCCATGCTCCGGAAGAACTGACGGAGGCGCTCGAACGCATCGGGATCGGGGTGGAGTCCATGGCCTCGCCGACCGCGTGCCGAACATTCAACTCGCTCTTGGGAGAGAGGCGCCGCGTGGGGGCCGCCATCCTACCGGTGGGGAGTCGAACCGGACGCGTAGTCCCCTGGATTGGTCAAACGTGTTGCCCGGGTCGCTTCGGCGACAGCCAAATCAAGGAGCCTCCGGCGAGAGCGAGGGACGGTGCCATCGCCACGTTCACGGCCGTCCATCCCTCCGCCGGAGAACCACCGGAGCAATTCATCAGCCCACCGGAGACAACCGAAACCAGCGAGACGCATCCGAACACGATCATGTCATTGGTGCCTTGATCCCGGACGCGCTCTTCGGCGACCTGAGCACCCGCGAGCAGCGATGTGGCTCAGATGAAGTCGAGATTCCACCCGGTGCCGAGCAACGCCTGCGCGCCGAAGAAACTCTCTAGGGCCTGTTGACATTCAATTTTGACGATTTGCGCGATTATTCTTCATTTTAGGGATTCACGGCAGCGTTAACATCTTATTCGCCCTTTAAAAATGGAGGATCCGATGGACGCAACAAGATTTTTGTTCACCGACCGAATACGGGCGGAGACCGCCCGAATAGCGCGCGGCCTCTCGCGGGCAGCACGCCGAGAGAGCGAATCCGATACATCAAGCCGTGGCCCGGACCTTCTGGCCTGGGCCGCTCCACCCGCCACCACACACCAAACTGGACAGCACGAATCCATCAGAATCAACGCGAGGTCGTCCGTTTCGACAGTCCCCGCTCACGTCACCTCAGAATTGAATATCTCCAGCCCGGACGCCCGGCAGCCGTCGAAAATAATCGCGCCGGTCCCGGCCACCCCGTTTTTTTAGGGGAACGACATGCATCCGACCAGTTCTTGAACTCATAAAACGTTATAGCGCGAATTATTCAAACACAGCTAAAGTATGCCCATGATAAATTTGTTTCTTTGATTTACCATCCATTTTTCCGTATAATTGTACTGAAGATTTATTTTTGAAACCCCGGCATGCTCCAACAACTTTTCGAAAGACACGATCCTGTCTTTGAATCCGTGACGCATTCCAAATTTCACGCTCTCTTCATCGGGACCACAAAATTTCCACTCCTCGTTGAAAATCTCTGCATCCTCGGATGACATGAGAATAAATGCCCACAAATCCCTTTCCCCGTCATGCAAACGAAGAAGATCTTCCCTGTGAGGGCTATCAAGAATTGCCCTTCGATTCACCGAATGGATGCGGTCAAGCGAACTTTCTACCTTGGATACGTCAACCCTAGAACGCGATTTAGGGTCATAGGATGTTTTTCCAGTCCGCGCCTCATTCACGCATTCCTCGACTGTTTCGAGACGATGGGCGCCCGCCAAAGCATCCCAAACATTCATCTTGAATGCTTCAATTATCACATTCGTGTCGATGATAACAGGGCCCCCACGTTTGGTCATGATTCTTCAAATGTCAGCCTTGACGCCGTGGGAGGCGAAAAGATCGCGAAGATCTTCGTAATTCATATCCAATAGTCCGGTTGCCCTTCGCATGGACATTTGACAACGCTCCAAAGACTTCGCGATCACTTCCACGAATAATTTCGAATAGAGAGGAGGAGCGGAATTTTCGACTGATTCCCTTTCCCGCGGTTTCCGAAGTTTCGCCTCGTTTAGCTTCCCATTTTGATTTTCATCAATCAACCCGAGGCTAACCAGACGGCGGAGGAGAGCGGAAGTGGAAACACGAAAATGATCCGCGACTTTGTGGATGCGAGTCACCAGCTGACTATCATCAATAGATGACCAGTCCCCCCACTTCTCTATTTCATTGGATGGCATCAACAGCGACGATGCGAACACATTCGCCAATTGCTCCGCCTTATTTTCACCATCCGAGGATGAATTATTTGGAGAAATGGAGTCCCATGTAAGTATATGGAACAACTCGTGAGCCAGATTGAAATTTCTGTGCCCCGGTGATTCGCGTCGGTTGACCAGCACGAAATCCAACTCCTCAAGCCTGCAGGCCGCACCCGACACATCCTTGGGTCCATCCAGCCACAAGACCAAGATGCCAAGCTGACGCTCCATGATCTCATGGAGTTTTTTCGCGGGCACCTGTCCCATATCGAAATCCAACGCGAACCGTTCAGCGGCTTCAGAAGCCTTTTCGAGCCTGGATTCCCTGGTCAAATTCAATGATGTGCGTCGATGAGTGAACCGAAGTCCAACACTTGGAGACAAAAAACGGAACGCCGTTATCAAGCCCATGACCTTTCGTTCAAGCGCTTTCCGCGTTTCGATTGAGACTTCCGTCTGTCGCCAGTGGAAGCTGTCCCGCTCGATCGGGAAGTACGGATTCAAGAAGTTGTCGAGGTCCATGTTGAACTTCTCGGAAACGAGCACCAGCTGGTCTCCGGTCATAAGGGTCTCGCCCGCCTCGATGCTCGACAGCGTGGCGGCGCCATCGAGGTCAAGCCGTTTCGCCGCCTCCTCAAGGCTCAACCCCAGCGACTTGCGCAGAGCCTTGAGCCGTGGTCCCGTGATCGAAGTGTTCATTTTGTTCCTCCGCCGTGTCGTGTACGGAGGAAACCGCCCCTTGTCCAGCGCGATTTAAAAAAATTTGAACATGAGTGCAGCCTCCAATTTGTCAACAAAATAAGGAGTTTTGTTGTACTGACCCTGATTCGTTCCTTGTACGGTCCACGAATAATCAGTCCAATCGGAGTTGAATTTTGGGACGAACGCACATGGAGCGGGCCGCCGGAATCCGCTCACTCCACTGTGCCATTGCACAATCTCTCCGCTTTGTTCCTTCTTCATGAGCCCACGCGGGCCGGGGCCTGCGGGGACCGTGCCCCGCGGGTTCCGGCCCGCGTGGGCGGTCTGGTCAAGCTGGTCTCCCCGCCATCTTCTTTCGTATGGCCCTTTCCGGAGTTGGCTTCGGTGCCGCGCACGCCGCCCAAGGTCTCAGCGCGGTTCCCGCGGTTTCCTTCATCGGATCCTTCTCACGGTATACCGCCTCTGGACGGTTCCCACCGTTTCATGATTCGTGGGGGCCTCCAAAGCCTTCCGTTTCGGGGAGTTGCCAGAGGCATTCGACTTTGATTCGGCGGTCTCCGTCCTCGTCCACTCGACGGATTCTTCATCCTCGGCACCGCGGACGCCTCGACCGGCTTGGGATTCGGAGCGCCTTCCGCGGTCTCCTTCTTCGCCGCGGCCTCCGAACCCGGTTCGGTGCCCGCCTCCGTAATCTTCGGATCCGCCGGGGGAGACGTCGCCTTTGTGACATACTCCTCCTCCGAGCCCACGGATGCACGGTTTCGACGCATTTGGACGTCCGACAAATCGAGCAGTGAATTCAATTCGCCAAGCATCGACACGCCACATCAACCGCGCGCAAATGCTTCCAATCCACGGACGCCGGTCTCGGACTCGCCGGGAGACCCGCCCTCCACGCGTCGAATTCGTGTCGCCTGCCCCACAGGTCAAGCGCGACGCGCCGTCCACTCAACGGATGCCAAAATCCGCCGAGCGGGAACACATCGGTCAGTTGAAAGTCGAAGCCGATTCGCACAACCCGCCACGCCGACCGCGGACGATCACTTCCGGTCCGATCATGAAGCGGCATCGAATACCCGCCTCGGCGTGAGCGGATCGGGATGAATCCGCGCTTTCTCGCTCCATCCAATTCGCCTCCCAACCCACGTCGGCGGGTGTCGTCGTCAAGGTCGGAGGCGGAAAATCTCGCCGCACCGTCACGGCCGGGGGCGATCCGCGGAGCAAACCCGCAAATCCATATCCGCCGGCGCGATCAAGAAAAAGCCGCATCGAACAAATATTCCGGTCCATCGACACCACCGGTCCCCGAACCTTCATCCGTCTGGTCGATCTCCCGTGCCTCCAAGGAGGAGTCGCTCACGCTCCCGTCCGCGTCGACCACGTCATGGGAGGAAAATTCCTCAATATCGCCAACGACGTCATCCACGACGAAGTCGGAAGTCCCACCCGCGCCGGAACCCGAATCCACCTGTCCCAAATCGGACGCGCCGCGCTCGTCGATCGACGTTGTTTCCTCTTCGGCCGGGATTCCGGTGTAATCTCCCGCGTCCCTATTCGGTTGCGAATCGATTATCGCGTGTGTGCCGATGTCCGGAAAATCCCGCATCACATCCTTTCCACTTTCATCGACAACCTCGGCGCCAATCTCGCCTTTACCCCCGGCGCGCATAACCGAGTTCCCTGGGGAAAGCATGATCTTGAAGCTCTGAGATGTGGTCGCGCCGTGTTCATCGGTCGCAAGCACGGTGATCGTTTTCTCGGTTTCCCCCCCGGAAAAGCCGGCGAAAGCCCCCGTAATGCCGCCGCTTTCCGCGCTCAAACCCGTCCCCTCCAAGCCGAGAACACTGTACGTCAGTGTTGATCCCGGGTCGGGATCATTGAATCCTTCCGAAAGGATGATATCCGCAATCGCAAAACCCTCCGTGACCGATACATCGTCATAAGGCGTTGCCGATACCTCGGGGGGCGTGTTGACCGTAACCCTAATTTTTGGAATCAAGCCATAGTGCCACCCGCTATCGAAAATTCGGGGAGGCCCAAGTCCATAATGTGCCACTTTTTTATTAAAGATCGATCTGGTATCAAACGTATTTTCCTGTTCAACAAGAAGAAACATGTCAAA
>JANQKA010000259.1 GCA_028281405.1 Hasllibacter sp.
AACGCCGCGATCGAATCCCGCAATCCGGGAATCTTCCAGTATCGCTCCATCGCCGGGGACGAATTGGCGAAGGGATTCGCGGGCCGGAACGGCTCGGAAAAGGAGACCGCGGACGCCAACGCCGCGGCCTGGGAAAAGATCTCCGATGGGATTTGACGCGACAGGCGGATCGCCCTCTTCAAGGCATCGTTGGGAATGTGACGTACTCCACCGCGCCCAGTGGCGGATGGCGCTCGAGCGCGGCCCGCGCGGATCGCCCAGGGACGGGGGAGCGTCTTGGGGTCGGCGGTTTCGCCGATGATTCGCGGATCCGGCCGCCGCGGGCCCGCGAGAGGTTCATGCGGCCTCCCCGGTTGCAGTCGCGATGCGGTCGAGGGTTCCCGCCTCTTCGCATTATTCCGTGGAGAGGCCGGAGCGCCGCCGGCCCCAAAATCGACAGACCCTGTCACGGAGGGCGCGGCGGCGTGCTTGGAACCGCGGGCCCCCCGAGCGGGAGGCCGATGCTGAGACCATGCATCGGTGCACAACGCGTCCGGTGGTCCGCGGGCGGGGGAGGAGGCGTTTGGTCCCCGTCCCGAATGGTTCGCCAAGTATTGGGATTCTCGGGGGCAAGGCGGCTGTCGAGGCCATGTTCAGGCGCTTCACGCCTCCAGTTGACGCCGGTGGAGGCCGTTACCCGATCGGCTATCGCGATCGGGGGCCTCGCGCGGAGGAGCCCGCTGTCGAGACCTGACTCGTGCGTACCGCCACACCCGGGGGAGCGCTCACGTGGGAGGAGGAAAGGGAAGCCGGAGCCGCCACGGAAGCCCGACTCCATGGATAGCGCGGGGGGAGGAGGACCGAAGCGGGTGATTCGCGAACCACATCGGAACCGGCCAATCCAAGTCGCGCGGGGGAGCGGCGAATTCCGCCGAGTGTAGCGAATTTGCTACACATCCAAGGGAGCGCGCGGGTGAAGAGGTGTTTGGTCCGCGACCCGGTTGTCTCGCCAAGTCCTGTGATTCGTGGGGCAGGGCGGCTGTCGAGGTAATGCCGTGGTGGCTCATCCCATCACGAGATGCGTGCGCTGTGGAGGACGTGTCACGGTCGGGTCACCGCGACGGGAGGTCGCGCGCCGAGGAGGCCGTGCCCGTGCCGCGCGTCTCATCCCCTCGGTCCGCGCGCGTTGGAGGCCGTGCCACGGTTGAATCACCGCGACCGGGGGCCGCGAGCCGAGGAGGAGGCTGTCGTGGCCGTGCCCGGGCGGCTCACCGCATCCCTTGGTCTCCGAGTGTGTAGGCCGCGCCCCGATCTGATCATCGCGACCGGGGGCAGCGCGTCGGGGAGGCGGTTGTCGAGTCCAGGGACCGTCCGGATCGTCACATCCAATGGCCCGCGCGCGGAGGGGGCGGTGGGCGGCCTCACAACCATGGCCATTCGTATGCGGCCTCGGCCGCGCTTCGGGCGCCGCCTCGGCGGCAAAAGGCTTCGTACCCACCCCGGGGCCATTGACAAAGCGCGCATAACGGACTTATGGTCGTCGCGGACAATGGAGGACCACAAACATGGGACGCATCACGACACTCATCGCCGCGCTCGCTTTGGCGGCGCTGTCGGCTTGCGGAGGCGAAACCAGCCAAGTCCGCGGTCAAAACTTCGCCGAATTGGAAGGTTTGCGGAACAACGCTCAATTCGCCAGGACGGACACGGGGGGACAGCAACTCGACCCCGAGGGGGAATGGGATTGGCTCTCGTCGGGCAACTCGGCCGTGTATTTCGACTTCGGCGGAGATTCCCCGAACCAATACCCCGCGATCTACAGAAGCCTGATCGTCGGCGACGACGGCGTCACGTACGTGTCCCATGCCGTTACCGTGGGAGGGGAAAAGGGAGTCCCGTCCAACGGCGGCACCGTGGTCTACGAGGGCGCGGCGGACTTGTACGGCCAGCCCACGGGAATGCCCGCGGTTTTGGGAACCACCTGCGTCGCCGGATCATGCGACTACTGGCAGACCAACGAGGCGAGACTGACCGCGGACTTCGACGCGGGAAGCGCCCGGTTGGATATCTCCGGGATAGAAAGCCGCGCGGACGACCCACTCTACATGCCGGACAACGGCGAGATCACATACGTCGGGCGAATCGAAGGAACGGAAATCGTGTCCAGCACATCCCCGCAGGAAGGACGACTGTCGGGCTCGTTCTACACGGCAAGCACGAGAACCAGGGAATTCGCCGACGGCAATGTGGTGCGCAACTACGCCCCGAGCGTCAGGGGATCGTTCCTTACCTTCGACGAATTCCCGGACGAAAGCCCGCGGGGGGACGTCGCGAAGGAACACCACGGCGCGTACTCCCTCGGTCTGTCGTCGTCGAACTGACGCGACCAACGCCCCACCGCCCCTTAGAACCGCGGCCTTCACGGTCGTCCAGGGGAACCGGACCCGACCACGAAATCGTCCCCGCCGCGAAACGGCGGCGGGGACGTTCGGCTTGAATCGCGGTCGCTTGGTCGGGCGGCCCCCGCGCCCCCGCGATTTCAAGCCCCCCTACTCCGGACACGCGAAACACTACGCAGCTCCACATTGTACGCGAGGCGGGAAGGGGCGATTGATCCGGATGATCCCGCTTTACGGGCGGTCACGCGACGGAATCACTCCAATCCCCGTGTCGCCCCACGGGATCGGTCCTCACCATTCAGACTCGAAAATCTGTGAATTTCCGGCGGGGTCGGCCAACCCATGATCGGAGATGATCCAGTGTGAACGCCGTCCCGAATCGACGACGACGAACCAGGCACCGCCGACATAAGTTGGCGAATCACCGCCGCCGATTATCGATCGCGCGCACCGGCGTTCAGTCCGTTCCAAAGTCTTGTCCCCGGAACAAATGCGCCCGCCGCCGCGGTGCGACTGGTCCGCCCGCGGTTCGTCAGGGCCGTCCGCGGATCGTCCGGACGGCTCGCCACAGGCTCCGCGAATCACTCAGGAGCGGTACGCGAATCACCACAACCGGCGACGACCGATCGCGGATGCCAACTCCCGGCCCGATCCCTCCGGACACCTTCCGTCGGTCATCGCCCTCCGTCTCCGGCGTCGCCCGTCATGGAGGACTATCGGGAATTCCCGATCCGGGCCAGCGAATCACCGCCGCCGATGATCGATCGCACGCACCGGCGTTCAGTCCGTTCCAAAGTTTTGTTCCCGGAACACATGCGCCCGCCGCCGCGGTGCGACTGGTCCTCCCGCGGTTCGTCCGGACGGCTCGCCACAGGCTCCGCGAATCACCCCGGAGCGGTTCGCGAATCACCACCA
>JANQKA010000386.1 GCA_028281405.1 Hasllibacter sp.
GGAATGCCGGATTCCCACAGGCGCGCATCCGCGCCGGCCCTTCGACCGCGGCCTCCAAAGTGATTCGCGAATCGACCGCCACCCTCCGCGCGTCGCCTCCACACGGGGAGGAAACCCGGTCACCGTCCCGCTCCGCCCACGCGCGCGTCGGTCCTCCGGATGGTTCCGGTTTTCCGCCGATTCCGGTCGTGGCCGCTCCGCCCACGCGCGCGCCACCCCTCCGGATGGTCCCGCTATGCCGCCGATTCCGGTCGCGGCCCGCTCCGACCACGCGCGCGTCAACCTTCCGGATGGTCCCGGCATGCCGCCGATTCCGCCCACGCGCGCGCCATTCCTCCCCCGATCCCCGGCAAGGCCTCCTCCGGGGGGCCTTCTCCCGACGGGCGTCGACGTCCCCGCGGAACGCCTACGCCCCGTCCGTCACGGCGGCCAACCGGGAGAGATTGTCCCAAGCCTCCCGCGCGGGAACGCTCGCCTGCCTCACCAGCGCGTCGAAATGCTTCGTCATTCCCCGCACCCGTTCCCGGTCGCGGATCGCGATGAAGGAGCGCCCCAGGTAGATCACCCCGTGGCCCGGCCCGTAAACCGTGAGAGGCGAGGACCACGTGCGCCGGGCGTCGAACAGATAGAGCCTCACCCTCGGATAGAATTGGTCGAGCGTCTCCGCCATCGCGGAAAGCTGGTCCGCCGACGCCTCCCGGGGCAGGCCTTTCCAGTAGCCCTCCCCCATGGCGAGGCTGTCCACCGTGAACAGGGGAAGGGCGATCTCGTAGTCGGATTCCGCCTCCGCGACCCAGTCGCGCAGCTCCCGGGCGGTCTGGATCGCCATGTCGGTACGATGCTCGGGATAGCCCCCGTACTCCCAGCGCAGCACCTCCGGGGTTTTCAGGAAATCAGGCAGCGTCGCCGGAACCGAGCGGATCTTCCGTCCCGCCGCCTCCCGGTGCCACGCGAATATCTGCTCGTCCACGAGGGCGCGTTCGGCCGCGCTCATCCGGAGCGTGTTCGCCAGCATGTCCTCCATGCGCTCCGGGCGGTCCGACAGGCCCAACAGCCAGTCCGCGGTCACTCCCAACGTCGCCGCGCAGGCGGCCACCAAAGCGCCGCCGGGCATCCTCGCCCCGTCGTCGGACAGGATTTGGGAAATCGTGGAGCGGTCCACCCCGATTCCGCGCGCCAGCGCGCTGCGGGACATCCCCCTCTGCCGGAGCGCCTCGGAGAGGCGGTCGCGGAATAGTTCGGCCCGGTCCAGTTTGTTGACTTTATTCACCAATGCGTGATTCCATCCCCGAATTTGGATTTATGCGGAGTACTCTCAGAATTCCCACGACCTTCGCAACCGGTAATTTGCGCCGGAAATCATGAACGCGGAGGATGAAATGACGATTCGATTCGATTGGCGCACCCTTGCCCTGATCGCGGGATGCCACGCGCTGTGGGCCCTGTCGGGCACGGCGCTTTGGCTCGCCGCCCCCTGGCTTGCCTGGCCGCTTTTGACGATCTCGATGGTCCTGCACTCGTCGCTTCAGCACGAGGTTGCCCACGGCCACCCCTTCAAAAACAGGATCGCGTCCGCCGCGCTGGTCCTGCCCGCCCTCGGCCTGTGGATTCCGTTCCTGAGGTTCCGCGACCTGCACTTGGCGCATCACCGCGACAGCCGCCTCACCGACCCCTACGACGATCCCGAGACGAACTATCTCGATCCCGCGGCCTACCGAAGGCTGCCCCGGCCCGTCCGGCGCATTCTGGATTTCAACAACACCCTGCTCGGGCGCATGGCCATCGGTCCGGCCATCGGTCTGGCGCACTTCATCCGGAAGGACGCGCTCGCGGTCGCGGCGGGCGACCGCCGCGCGGCGCTTGGCTGGCTCCTTCACCTTCCCGCCCTCGCGCCCGTGGCGGCCTTCGTGCTGGCCGCCCCCGTTCCCGCGGCGGCGTATGTCGCGGCGACCTACGCCGCGCTGTCGATCCTGAAAATCCGCACTTTCCTGGAACACCGGGCGCACGAAACCCCGGGCGGGCGCACCGCGCTGATCGAGGACCGAGGCCCGCTCGCGTTCCTGTTCCTGAACAACAACCTCCACATCGTGCACCACACGCACCCAACGGCTCCGTGGCACCGCCTTCCCGCGCTTCACGCGGAAGATCCCGAAAGCTATCTGGCCCGGAACCACGGCTACCGCTACGGCGGCTACGCCGAGATCTTCCGCCGCCACTTCCTCAAGGCGAAGGATCCCGTGCCGCATCCGCTCTGGTCCCGCCGGGACGGGCGTGGAAAAACCTCCGCGTGAACCTGTGGATCGCATTTTCCCTGATCGCGGCGGCGGCGCAGAACGTGCGCTTCATGCTTCAGAAACAGCTGAAGGCGGCGGGCCTCTCCACCGCCGGAGCCACGTTCTCGCGATTCGCGTGGTCCGCGCCCGCCGTCGCCGCGTTCGTGGCCGTCCGATCCGGGGCCGACCCTCCGCCCGTGCCGCCGGAGTTCTGGATCCACGCGGCGGTCGGCGGGGCGGCGCAGATTCTCGGGACCGGATTGGTCGTCGCGCTGTTCGCCTGGCGCAACTTCACCGTTGGCGTGACCCTCATGAAGACCGAGGTGATGATGACCGCGCTCGTCGGGTTCGCGGCGCTGGGGGACAGGGTGGCGCCGGCCGCGCTCGCGGCCATCGCCGTAGGCGCGGCGGGAGTGGTCCTGTTGTCGGATCCGCCGCCTCCCGGCGCGCCGCGGCGGCCGCGGGTGTTCACACGGGCCTCCGCCTACGGGGTGGGGGCGGGATTCCTCTTCTCGGTTTCGGCCGTGGGATACCGCGGCGCGTCGCTGTCGGTGCCCACCGATGATTTCATCCTGCGCGCCACCATGACCCTCGCCGCGGTCACGCTGATGCAAAGCGCGGCGATGGCGGTCTGGATGAGGATCATGGAGCCCGGTGAGATCTCCCGGGTGTTCCGCCGCTGGCGGAAAACCGCCCCGGTCGGCATCTTCTCGATGATCGGCAGCGCGGGTTGGTTCATCGCCTTCACGCTTCAGAACGCGGCCTACGTGAAGGCGGTGGGCCAGGTGGAATTGTTGTTCGCGGCTCTGACGTCTCGCTACGTGTTCGGCGAACGGGCGAGCCGCCGCGAACTTTTGGGCGTCGGCCTGATCGCCGGGTCGGTGGCCGCCCTCGTTCTCGCCGCGCGTCCCGGAACCGGATGATCCCCCCCGCGCTCAATACGGCATGGGGTGCGACTTGTGCGCGGCGGCGATGTCCGCGCGCATTCCGTCCGTGAGGGCGAAATCGATCGCTCCGAGGGCGACCTCGAGCTGGTCCGCCGTCGTCGCGCCGAAGATCACCGACGTCATGAACGGCCTCTCCATCGCCCACGCGAGGGCGAGGTGGACCGGGTGGACATCGTGATCCCGCGCGATCGCGACGTGGGCGGCGGCGGCTTCGTGGACGCGGGGCGATTCGCGGCCCCCCATGTCGTCACGGATCGACTTGCGCGAATTCGCGGGCACCGCCCCGTCGGCGTATTTGCCGGTCAGATATCCGGCCGCGAGGGGCGAGAACGCGAGAAGTCCCACGTCCTCGTAGGCCGACACCTCGGCCAGGTCGGTGTCGAACAGGCGGCACATGAGAGAATATTCGTTCTGGATGGCGACCGGGCGCGGCAGATTCATTTCGTCCGCCTTGAGACACCACAGGGTGGTTCCCCACGCGGTTTCGTTCGACAGGCCCCAGTGCCGGATTTTCCCCGCCTCGATCTGTCGGCCCATCTCGGAAAGCACGTCCTCCATGTGCTCCACGACCCCGGCGCGTCCGCCGCCGTCGGGGGCGTAGTTCCAATTCTTCCGGAACATGTATGAGCCGCGGTTGGCCCAATGGAGTTGGTAAAGATCCACCCGGTCGGTCCGGAGCCGCCGGAGCGAGCCTTCGAGCGCGGCCCGGATCGTTCCGGAATCGATGGGAGCTCCGCCGCGGACCATCTTGTTGCCTTCGCCGGTGACCTTGGTGGCGATGAACATGTCGTCGCGCCTGCCCGAGGCCGCCACCCAGGATCCCACGATCTCCTCGGTGCGCCCCACGGTTTCGGCCGACATCGGAGTCGTCGGGTACATCTCCGCGGTGTCGAGGCAATCGACGCCCGCGTCGAGGCAGCGGTCCATTTGGCGGCCCGCGTCCGCCTCGGACGTCTGCGTGCCGAAGGTCATCGTTCCGAGCATGAGCGCGGAGAGCGTTTCGCCCGTGCGCCCGAGCGGATTCCGTTTCATCCCGCTATCCTCCGTGTCACCGCCCGGCCGGGGCGGGTTGTCTTGGCGATTCGGAGGGTTTCCCGCCCCGGACGATGGCCGGGACGGGGTGCCGCCTCCAAGTTCGTCACCCTCCCCGCTCCGGCGTCGGGGTATCCTCCGCGCCCGCTCCGGGGTCAACCTTACCGGCCGCGGACGACGTGGCGGTTTTGTTTCGGGTGGATTCGCCCGCGGCCCCCGGACCTCCGCCGTAGGGGTCGTGGGGAGATTTCGTCCCTTGCATGTGGATCCCCGAACGGCCGGAAACGTTTGATCGGAGCCAAGACATCGTCCCGCGCGCCGCGGCCCGTCCCGGCATGCGCGTGAGAAATGCCGTCGCGCGGCTTTCTTCGCGGGCGCGGCACCTGAGGAATCGTGGGCGGTGGCCGACGACCCGTTGGCCGTCGCGCGCGGAGCGCGCAGGGGCTCGGGGGTGGGCCGGTCGAATCGTCGTGCCCGCGTGTGAACAATTCTTGGACGGGATGAACCTTCGCGCCTGATTCGCCGATTCGCCTCGCCCGCGAGGAGGACACGACGCGGCCCCTTTCCCCTTTGGCCGCGCGCGACGGGGGCGGCGCCCACCGGCGAGGATCAGGACCGGACGGGAAACCGGCCAACTCCCGCTCAGCGGGCCCCGGACGCGCGCGCGGCCCTTTCCCAAGGGCCGGGACCGGTGCGGATCCACCGGAATCCCGGGAGTGCGGGTCCCATCGGCTCCTCCGGGGATGCGCCGGGTGGATCAACCCCTCGGCCGCTCCCGTCCCCGGGCCGGCGTTGGGCCGCGGTCGCACCCCGCCTTTCCCCCGCCGATGGAATCCGCTAGAACGGCATCCAATCGGAAAAGGATTGACGATGCCGCGCTACGAATACAGGGTCTTGCCCGCGCCAACGAAGGGAACCGGCGGACGCAAGGTGAAGGGAACGAAGATGAGATTCGCCCACTCGCTGTCCGCCGTCATGAACGAGATGGGCGCGGCGGGTTGGGAGTTCGTCCGCGCCGACACCCTTCCTTGCGAGGACCGCTTCGGCCTTTTCCGCAAAAAGGCGCAGAATCTGCCCATGCTCATTTTCCGCCGGCTGAGGCGCGAGGACGTATCCGATTTGATTTCGGTCAAACACGCGGTTCCCCCGCGGTCGCTTCCGCCGAACACGGGTACCGAACCCCAGGCCGAAGAGGAACAGCCCGCCGAGCAGGACGGGCAGCTCCCCCCCTTCCGGCGGCCCATGTTCACAAGGCCGCCCGATCCGTCGCCGCCCGTGGAGGATTTGCCGCACCCCGAATCCGAACCCCCATTGACGAGTTCCGACTACGACATCCCGCCGACCATCGAAGGCGACGGATACCGCGGCCGCGCGGCCGAGTCCGTGCTGCGCGCCAGCCGCGACGAGTGAGTTCCGCACTCCAGAAAATCCGCCCCCGCCTACCCGCCCCGCCGCGGCTCGCGGGGTCCAAGACCATCGCGAAGTTCCGACCGCCTTCCTCCCCGGATTCCGCGCGCCACCAGTTGATCGGGGGGCGGTCCCCATGTGATCGGCGCTTCCGTCGGCACGGCGGCGTTACCGCGAATCACACATCGGCGCGGAACCTCGAACGAACCTCACCCCGCCCGCGCCGCTCGGCCAATATGGGCGCCGCGGGGCCGACGCCATCCAACGTCGATTTTGGCGGAGTGGCGCGCCCTTCGGCGGAGCGGGCAATGCGCCGGTTCGAGAATCACTCCGATTCCCCCATGGAACGACGGTTCCCGGAGGGCGCCGCGCATGGACCGCGCCGGCAATGCGTCGACCATGTCGGCGGTTCGCGCCGCGTCGAAATCACGACCCGCCGGCCAACGCGCGCCTCCCTCCCGTCGGGAGACTCCGCCCCAAGCGCGGATCCGCGTTCCGCGTTCCCGGATCGCCCGATCACGATGCGCGAAGACAAGGCGCGATGCCGGGCGGAAACCGCCGCCGCATCCGGGATATCCCGGGCCCGCGCTAAACTTCGATTTTCAGGGCCAGCGCGTGAATGCGGCCGATCAGGTCGGCTCCGAGCGCCTTGTGGATCGCGCGTTCCCGCGCCACCCGGTTCATCTCCCTGAACGCGTCGGAAGCGATGTGGACGCGGAAGTGGCTTTCGCCCCCCTCCCGATGACCCGCGTGACCGCGGTGCCGTTCGCTCTCGTCTTCTATTTCGAGCAGGCGCGGCGCGAAGGCGCCTTCGAGCCGGCCCCGGATATCTTCGGCGACGCTCATGCTTTCCCCTTTCATTCGGTTGGCAATGTTGTATACTGAAGTCCCGAGCGCGAAAGGACAAGCGATGACCGACGATGACCCGTTCGGCTTCGACATCTCGGCGTCTTCGGGAAAGAAGCGTCGGGGGCGGGGCCGCCGCCGCATGTCCGGAGCATTCGAAACCTCCCAAAGGTCGTGCGACCATGCCGGGTGCGACATGGCGGGTCAGTACCGGGCCCCGAAGTCCCCGGACCAAATGGACGAGTATTATTGGTTCTGCAAGGACCACGCGCGCGAGTACAACCTGAAGTGGAACTTCTTCGACGACCAGAACGAAGAGGACTACATGAAGCGGGTGGATGGCGACCGCGTGTGGGGGCGCGGGACAAGGCCAATCTCCAGCGACGAGCAGCGCGCTTGGGCGCGGCTTGGCGTGGACGACCCGCATCAGGTTCTGGGAGCCAACGCGACGCGCAACCCCGGACACCGCCCCGGCGGGAATCGACGCCTACCCCCGAAGGAACGACGCGCGCTGGAGATTCTCGACGCCCCGCACGCCGTCACCAAAGTCGAGGTGCGCGGCAAGTACAAAGCGCTGATCAAAACACTGCACCCCGACATGAACGACGGCAACCGGGCCGACGAGGAGCGTCTGCAGGAGGTCGTCTGGGCTTGGGATCAAATCAAAGGTTCCCGAAACTTCAGGGATTGAGCCGGCGCGCGCGGAAGTTCCGCCGGTCGCCAAGGACCGCCACGAGCGAATCACGGCGATTCTTACCGCTCGCGGATCCCATGCCCGGGGCAGGAAGTATTCCTTGACGGCGGTCCCGACATTCCGCCTCGAATGGACGGAGTGTCCCGATCGCGATGGCGGCCCTCCGCCCGCGGGCCGGGGCCGGACACCGCCGCGGCGGGTTGCCCTCCATCGACACGCGGCGAGCGACTTTCCCGACGGCCCCGTATCCGGGTTCCGCCGGCCGTCGATTTGGAATCGCGCGCCCGCGCGCGTTCCGAACCGTCGGGAACATCCATCCCTCCGCCGCGCGGCTCCTCCGCGCCCTTGCCCCCGCCGCGTGGATGTTGCATCGGGAGCGCACACGGCCCAAGGCGGGCGGAAAGGACACGAGCATGGCTGACGGCACCATCGACGCTGACGCGCGCCCCACCGAGGAAATTTCAATCTACGACGTTTTCGGCATCGAATCGCCGATGAAGGTCAAGGGATTCGCCAACCCCACCGAGCGCGTTCCCGAGCTGGACAGCACCTACAAATTCGACCCCGACACCACGCTCGCCATCCTCGCGGGCTTCTCCCACAACCGCCGCGTGATCATCCAAGGCTATCACGGCACGGGCAAATCCACGCACATCGAGCAGGTCGCCGCCCGCCTCAACTGGCCCTGCGTCCGGGTTAACCTCGACAGCCACATCAGCCGGATCGACCTGATCGGCAAGGACGCCATAAAGCTGCGCGACGGGATGCAGGTGACCGAATTCCAAGAGGGCATCCTGCCGTGGGCGCTGCGGAATCCCACGGCGATTGTGTTCGACGAGTACGACGCCGGCAGGGCGGACGTGATGTTCGTGATTCAAAGGGTTCTCGAGGTGGACGGAAAACTGACTCTTCTCGACCAGAACGAGGTCATCACGCCCCATCCGTCCTTCCGTCTCTTCGCCACGGCCAACACGGTGGGCCTCGGCGACACCACGGG
>JANQKA010000387.1 GCA_028281405.1 Hasllibacter sp.
TGGCGAGGATGAGATTCTTGTTCTGATCGTCCATGACGTTCCTTGAACTGCGCCTTGGTGAAATCGCGGTGGGGTCGCGCCCTTCAACCGCCCCCGTCCTGGAAGGTCAAGCCTCTTCGCGGGAAACGCCCCGCTGGCAATGGACGGAAACGGCACCCGTGGCCGCCCGCTCCCCGAAGGGCGCCCGTGCGGCGCGAACCGAATTCACCGAGGGTTCCCGAACTTCGCCCCGATGATGGGCCGCCAAGTTTGTCCCGGAAACCAATGCCCCCAATAGGGCGCGCGGGGGCCGCGCGTATCATGTCTCCACGCCCCGGGTGATGGTGCGGCCCTGGTCGGGCGCGCGGGGGTGGCGCTCGTCCGAAACGTCGCACACGTGCGGATTCTCCCCCTGGTTTGGCGCGCGGGGGTGGCGCGTTCATCGTGACTACGGACGTTTTCAATCCTCCGCGGAACTGTGCCCGGTTCCGCGGCCGGCGGGCTTCCCGATCAACGGATGCCCACTCCCGGTCGGGCTTCCGGACCGCGCGGTCCGAATTCCCTGTGGCCTCCCGACTTAGGCCGATGATCGGTCGCCGCCCTTCCCGCGGGTTCACGCGCAATGGGCCGGGCAGCGTCCCCGGTGCGTCCATCGTGGCTCCGGGCGGGTCCATCATCCGCGAAGCGGTGATCGGATCCGCGGCCGGGATGCTTCCCGGTCGATGGTTGCCCGCCAGTCCGATCCCTCGTCCCGTCCCACGAACCGCGGGAAAAGTTGATACCGGTGTCGAAGGGAGACGGTAGGGGCGTTCATCGGCGCGGGCGGACGCTTCGAACGGGTGGGACGCGGTTTCGGTTCAAAGGCCGGGCCGCTTCCAAGGAGATGGATGCCCGAACGATACGATCCCTCGTCCCGTCCCCCGAGCGCGGGAAGCGGGGATACCGGAGTCGAAGGGAGGCGGTTCGAACGTTCATCGGTGCCGGCGGACGGGTGGGACGCGGCGTCGGTTCGGCGGACGCGCCCGTACCGTTCCCCGGCCGACGGAGACCCGACCAGCGGGCGGAACCGTGACCAGGCCCGGCCAACGACTGGCCGGAGGCGGGCGGATGCCGGGGGGCATCCGCGTGCCGACATTTTCGATCCGCCGCGTTTTGTCCGCTCGGTTCTCCGGTGGTGACCGTCCGACACCACGCAAGTCATCTCCCCCGGACCCGTCCGGTCAGTCGGCCCGCCGCTCCAATTCAGCGAAATCGAATAGCCCGGTGTCGAGAAGATGCGATGGCCGCGTGTTCGTCAACGCGCCGAGCATCTTCCGCCTCCGGCCGGGCGAGCGGGCCTCCCATTCGTCGATCATCGCCTTGATTTGTTGCCGTTGGAGGCCGTCCTGGCTGCCGCACAGGTCGCAGGGAATTATCGGATATTTCATCGCCTCCGCGAATTTCGCGCAGTCGGCCTCGGCGACATGAGCGAGCGGGCGGTAAACGAACAGGTCGCCTTCGTCATTGAGAAGCTTCGGCGGCATCGCGGCGAGCTTTCCGCCATGGAAGAGATTGAGGAAGAAGGTTTCGATAATATCATCGCGGTGATGTCCCAAAACGACCGCCGAGCAGCCCTCCTCGCGGGCGATCCGATATAGGTTTCCGCGCCGCAGCCGCGAGCACAGCGCGCAATAAGTGCGGCCCTTCGGCACTTTGTCCACGACGATCGAGTAGGTGTCCTGATACTCGATCCTGTGCGGGACGCCGCGCTCTTCGAGAAACCGCGGCAGCACGGTGGCCGGGAATCCGGGCTGCCCCTGATCGAGGTTGCAGGCGAGAACCTCCACCGGCAGGAGGCCGCGCCACCGCAATTCCTCGAGAACCGCGAGCAGGGTGTAGCTGTCCTTTCCGCCTGAGAGGCAAACGAGCCATTTGGCCCCGCGTTCGATCATGCCGTAGCGTTCGATGGCCTCGCGCGCCTGCCGCACGAGACGCTTGCGGAGCCTCTTGAACTCCGTCGTCG
>JANQKA010000389.1 GCA_028281405.1 Hasllibacter sp.
CTCCCCTTTCCATCGCCGGGACCCGGCCTAACCAACTATCCATGATGTCTTTGGCGGTGAGCGGTTTTCCGTACGTTCGCGGGCTGTGGTCGAGGTTCACTTCGACCACCGCTCCCTTGATTTCGTCGGAGCCGTGGTGCAAGGTGAAGAGCGCCCCGCTCTTTGGGGGGACGCCGTGCTTTTCGCCGCTTCCTATGTGGATGGTGAAGGGATCGAGTCCGGGCAGCTCAAGTCTGAATTCGCCCCATTCCTTGTCCCTGTCCACGTCCAGCAACCATTTCCAAGTTTTTCCCAGCCAGTCCCAAACCACCTCGATCGCCACCTTGGCCGGGACGGGGGCTTCCTCTTCGGCTTGTTCTTCGGTCGCGAGATTCTCCAGATCGACATCATCGTGTTCCGGCAGCCAGTCGTGATTACCTTCGAAAACGAGCATCGCTTCGACATTGCCGCCCGCGTCTTCCCCGGAAAGGCCAGCGTTCGTGAAGTTGCAACTGCCAACCGCGATTCGAACGTTCTGTCCGTGCTCAATCCAATAGGCCTTCATATGCCAGAATCGGTCGCCATCGTCATCGCTGTTGCGAAAAACGATAGTCTTGCCGTCCAGTTTTTCGGCCTGCTCCCGCGAAAGACCGAACGTCGAGCCGTCCCTGCTCAAGGCCGGCACGAGGTTGGTCTCCCTCGCGCCCCAAGCCTTGACCATATTTTCAACGTCGCCCCAATACGGGCTGTATGCAAACAGCGATGTCGGAGGACGGCTGCGACGGCCTTGAATGAATTCCGGCAACCCCCGCGTGTGCACGACCGACGCGTAGAATTCGGCATGGAGGGTTCCCGACCATGGCTCATCGTCGACGTCGGAAAACCGCCTGCGGTCGGACATCTTGTTCAGGGTGCCGCGAACCCGCGACACCGCGTCCCCGCCCTCCTGCCCATCAACGGAGACGCCGCGTTTGGAGAGCCAATCAAGAAACCCGTCAAGGGCCTCCCAACTCTGCTGACTTCTCGTGTGGATCCACGTCTCTCCGAACGACTCGGCGTTGCGTCCCCATCCCGAGAGCGTGAGATTGGCCGACGAAACCGCAAGGTATACCCAGTCCGTGCCCCCGGATTGGCCGGAGAGGATGACGAGTTTGGGATGGAAGAACCGGCCGGGCAGGGTCACCTGCCGCGCGACATATCGGTAGCGCCCGGCGGTCACCGGCCGGTTGACCGCGTCGTAGAAAACGGTGCAGGGCGTCTTCCCGAGCCGTTTGTGAACCTCGTCGCGGCACGCCTCCGTCCCCCTCTCGGCGTCGACACCCAGAACGGTGGGCAGCACCTGGTCCTCGAGAAACCCCGTGTTCAAATTGAACGTCGTGAGCACGACGCCATCCAGTGTTTCGAAATATTCGAACGCTCGCTCGACGCGCTCGCGGATGGTTCCGAGCCCACTCATTGGAGAACCTCATCAAGTTGGCGCGCGATACTCCTAAGCGGACTGATGTAGTAGTCGTCGCTCCAAGCGGTTCCGACGCGAAATGCGTCATCGTCCGGGCGCCTCATGAACACGTCTCCCGACAAGACCCGATCCTCCAACTCAATCCACGGAGCGCGATTCCGCTCACTACACACCTGCTTGTGGATTTCAATCACCGACTCCGCCAGCGCGCCCTTGTCCGACGTGGCGAGGACCTCGTGGATTCGTTTGTGTCGGGCGGAAGACGGTCCATAGTTCCCCGAGTTTCCGAAGTTCTCCCGGGCGTCTTCGACGGCCTTCAGATCGACGGGCATATCCTCGGCGGCTTCCCCCACCGTATTCCCCTTGCCCGCGCACACCCATTGGAAAACCGCCTCCAACACGGCGAGGAGGTTTTCGCAGCGGATGACGTTTTCGATCGTCTCCCGATGTTCGGCGAGTTCGGCCGCCGCTTCGGTGAGGAAAATTCTGTAATCAAGCTCGTCGACACCAAGCAAACGCTCGGCGAGAAGCCTGTTGAGGTCGTGGCTTTTGATCAACCGCTCGCGCAGATGTCCGGCAAGCGGGAGATCCTGATATGTGCCGAGCAGGTCTTGGCTCAACGAGCTGTCACTACGTTTGGGAAGAAGGGCCGTTTCCCCATTCATCGCCTCCCGAACCGCCTCGAAGAGCCTTTTTTGAGCTTTTTCTCCGATCCCCGGGCTCGACGTGGCCAATTTCATCGTCTCGTCCGAAAGTCTGTCGTGTCCGTATTCGTCAAGCAGGCCGGCCCGCTGGGACGCCCCGCGGTAAATTCCCAGCAGACCTCCCGCCAGCTGGTTTCCGAGAAGATGCCAACCGCGATCCTTCAGTGAAATGTGCGGATCTTTCCAGCTGAGCGCGCTAAGTCGTCGGGCGCCGGGAAGATTCCAATCCTCTTCATCATGGCGGAATACGATTCGGCCGAACGCCTGCTCAACGAGCAGGAAAAAATCGCGGAACCTGTCGGGGTGCCGGTGAATATCGGATTGATTCTTGTCGGATTTGAACACCTCCCACAGGCGGACAGCCTCCACAAGGAATTGAAAGCCCTGGACGCTGTAGGTTCCCCCCGTGAGATGGGGAACCAGATCCCGTCCCCGCACGGATCTGATCGACGAAAAGCCCATGGCGTCCGATTTGATCGAGGCACCGGACAGTTCGTCGTCCCGTTGGGTGAGCATGTGCGGAAAAATTTCGTCGCGGGCCATCAGCTCAGCCTCCCCGCGTTTCGATCATCGCGGCCCGGCTGAACCGGTCGGACGGAGCGGGATCGGTCATCCGCGGGCCGCGCCCTCCCGCCGAGGCGCTCCGCGCCTCGGCCACACGCGGGTTGCCCGGTGAACAGCGGCCGCTGGACGTCGTCCGGCGTCTCCGGTTCCACTCCCGCCACCCCGCGGGCTCCGTCGTCG
>JANQKA010000515.1 GCA_028281405.1 Hasllibacter sp.
GATTTTCTTCGACGCCTGAATTCGCAGGGAATTTCCGTGCGGGTTTCCGTTCGGGCGGAATTGCCCGGAACCGAGTCTGGTCGTATTCGTGGCGGCCGCCGCGGTTCGCCGGTCGATTTCGGGGAGCCGCACGGTGTGTGGCCGATTCGCGCTGAAGCGCGGCATGCGAGGACGGAAGTCGTCGCGCTTCATCTGGCGCGGTTCGGTCACGGTTTCCGTGAATCCGCATGTGTGTGATTCGCCATGCGAAACGGCGGGAGCCGGAAGCGGGAATGGTCATCTCAATCCTTGGCAAGGGCCGTCGCGCACCGATTTCCGGGCGGCGGGAACGGCGCCGCCCCCGTGTTCGCAGGGCCGCGGTCGCTTATCAACGCCAATCACGCGGAGCGCGACTGAGACATGGAACCGCGGCATGTGATCCACGAATATCGAGCGGCCTCACGGAAGCCTCCCGGAGGAGCCCCGCGCCGCGTCGCGCCAGAGCTCCATCTGCTTCTTCCGGTAAATTTCAGCCAGTCGGGGAAGCTTCTTGTTAATCAAATCTTGCACGAACAGAGGAGGAGGCAGGGGCGGGCTTGTATAGCCAGTCTGCATCCGAACCAGGACGGAGTACGCGGAGGCTGGACTGTGGTTGTGGGTCCGGCAAAGGAAATCGTCGGCGGTTATGGCTTCGATTCCGTGGTGAACGAGGATTTCCGTGGGAAAGTGCTTCAGATTTTCCGTGACGATGAACTGGGCGCGACAATGGACCGCCGCCGCCAATACATGTCGGTCGTCCGCGTCGATGAAATCAAGCGTGGGAATCAGTTGTTCGTATCCGGCGACGATTGCTTTGGGAAAGCGTCTACGCATGTCCAACTCCTGCAACTCCAGGCTGTATTCAATATCGGGATAAAAATTGAGCAAATTTGTACTCCATTCGTCGAGAATCTGTTCCGACCAGGTGCATGGAATAGCTTCGCGCCCGCGAAGCGCAGGAGAGCGTCTCTGGTTCTGAAGGGGAACAATACATTCGCGTCAAGAACGGCGACGTCGCCGGAGGATTCATAGATCATAGGCTCCGCACTCCTCCGCGGCGCGAATCATCTCTTGAAGTGCTTCCAATTCGGAGGCGGTGCATTGTCTATCGTATTCCACGACCTCGGCGCGGACCAAGAGTCGATCAGGACCATTCGGCTCGAACGGAAGATCGCCATTGGCCAACTTCTCATCCATTTCCAAGTATGTGAAGCCTATGATGTTGGCGGCTTGCTTGGTGGAGATCAAGGGATCCTCCGGCGGGAACGGAACCACTTCGCCGGAAGCCACGCGGCCGAGTAGCGCGATCAGGAATTCGGCCAACGCGGGCGGAACGGGAAAAAAATCGCCTTGGAGGCCGGGCATTTCGACATCTCTGTCCTTGACTCGGAGGTTGGACATGATCGTCAAGAGTTCCGCCGCGCCTTCCATCTCTTCCCGTGTGGGGGAACGATTGTTTAGCTCGGCGTCGACGCTGCCGAATCGCTGCTGAACCCGAGTCCTTTGCGCCAGGCCGTTGACGCGCGGCGTGGGGGAGGCGGAAGACATCGCGAACGCTTCCGACGATTCCGCGGGCACGGTCACCGTCGCGTGACGGTTCGGGTTGGCATCGACGCCGCCGTCATCGAATCTCGTCCGCTGTTGCATTTCAACCTCCAACTTCGTTGACCTTGCCCCTACCATAACATCCGACCGCCGCCGCCGCAAAGAAAATTTCTTGAAATTCAAGTCGGACGGAACGGGAGCCGCCTGCCTCCGCCGGAACGTGCCTGTGCCGCGGCCTTCCGCTTCGACCGGGAGCGGCACGCGATTCGACCGGTCCTCCGTAACTGGCGTTCGCTGAGGCGACCTCGCTGAGAATCACGCGGAGGAACGTAGCCGGGACTGAGACTTGATTTGGAAATGAGCGTTCGGCGGTTTCGGCGATCCGCAGGCAGAATACCTCCGTAGCCCAGCGGGCTGCGGATTCCCCTCCGGCCGAACAACAATGTTCCGGCAAATTGGAGTGGTCCCGCGAAACCGTGCTCCACTGAGGCTTGCGGGAATGATGGCGCCACCGCTCCGCGCGGCTTCCGGAATGCGGTGCGAACCGTGGCCGCCGAGCGGAGAATTCCAAATCCATCGTCCTGAAGTTTCCCCTTCTTGGTTCTGAGGCGCGAGCCGGGAGGAATCCTAAGTGTTTCCTCGGGTCGTGATGGACCCGGGAGCGTCGCGTGGAGTTGTCGAACCCGACACGCGCTCCAGATCCGACGTGGTGGCCGCGGCCTCCCGCTGACGAGCTCTTTCCCTTCCGAGGTGGGTCAGAATATCGGCGCGCGCCAATCGACGGTCCTCGCCCGTCGAGACATGGGAAATTTTGCCCTCGTCTAACATTCCGTTCAGTTCCGCTTTCGACACGCCCATGATGTCGGATGCCTGTTCGACGGTGATCATTGAGTCCAGCGGAGGGAGCGGAAGCTGGTCGCCGTTGGACAACCTGTTGAGAGCCGCGATCAGCAAATCCCTGACCGCGGTTGGGACGGGAATGAACTCGCCGGGGGCTTTCGGCATCTCAACAATTCCGTCCTCTTTGTGCAGCAGATAGAACATGAGCGACATTTCTCGGGCGCTCAACATCTCGCCGCCTCCAGGGATGCGGCGGCTCAGGGTGGGCTCGTGGCCGTCGTCTTTGGATTGGTTTCGCATGTTTGCCCTGATTTTGGCGGCATTCATCGTGTGTATGAGGTCAATTTCCGCCGCCCGCAAGGAAAATATCGGCAATCCGGGGAGGTTCAGAGGTCACCGCCCACGCCGCCAAACCGGACGACACATGGTTCAGGCACGGGAAGTGAACGGCCCTGTAGCGGATCGGCTTCCAAGCCGTGATGGGATAACGCTCATCGGAATCCCTCGCGAACGGGGACAGGGCCACTTGGCCGCGGGTCGCGGTTGAAACTAACGTCGGGTGCGTCGGCATCGATGCGTCGGGCGAATCGCGGCGATGCAGCGGAATTTCGTCACCATCGCGTCCTCCGGAATCAGCGTCGCCGGGCATGCGTCGATCGGGCGGGGAATTCTCCGTGTTCGCCCGGTGACGGACAACTCAGAATCGAATCGGAGCGCCGGACCTATGGAATTCGGCAGGAATTCCGCCGCGACACCGCGTCCGCCAATGGGCGTTGCCGAGCGGGTAACTTCGCGATCGCCGGGTGTCCCGGACGCGACGGAGCGGGCTCGCCGGAACCCTACCGCCCTGTCGAAACCCGCAGGATTTCAGCCACCAGCGCGTCCATCGCGTCCACAACGGCGACATCGTCCGGCGCGGCGTCGGCGAGCAGGGAAAACTCCGTGCAGGCCAGGATCTGCACATCGGCGCCGAGGCGTTTCAGGGCGCGGGATTGATCGGCC
>JANQKA010000523.1 GCA_028281405.1 Hasllibacter sp.
CGTAAACGAAATCATTGGGCGCCGTTCGGGCGGCCGGCTTCTTCGGTGGCCACCCGCTTGGAGCGCCTGGATGTCCGGGGTTGGCGTATTCCTCGGCGTCCGGTTCGCGGGCCTGCTCTCGGCGGGCCGCGGAAATCGAATCGCCCGATACCTCCCCGTGAGGCGAATCGGGCGGGGTCCGTGGCGAGTTTCTTCGGGCCCGTCGCTGTTCCGGCGCCGCGTCCCCGCCGTTGCGGGGCCGGGGCCGGGACGGCGGCGTAAACGAAATCATTGGGCGCCGTGCGGGCGGCCGGCTTCTTCGGTGGCCGCCGGCTTGGAGCGCCTGGATTTCCGGGGTTGGCGTATTCCTCGGCGTCCGGTTCGCGGGCCGGCTCTCGGCGGGCCGCGGAAATCGAATCGCCCGATACCTCCCCGCGAGGCGAATCGGGCGGGGTCCGTGGCGAGTTTCTTCGGGCCCGTCGCCGTTCCGGCGCCGCGTCCCCGCCGTTGCGGGGCCGGGGCCGGGACGGCGGCGTATATGAAAATCACGTCGTCCGCGGAGGTTTTCGAACAAGCCCTCCGGATTGGGATGTCGTGATCTCTCGTCGACATGAATGGTCTTCCTCCATTGAAATGGCCTCCAACGCGGATTCGGGGGGCGCGTTCGGGGCCTCGGGAGGGGTTCAACAAAGAGGGCCGCGGTCCGCGTCCGAATCCGCCCTTCGCCCGCTGATGGCGGCGTGGGCTCCCGAACCCGCTTCGGAAACCGCCCCGCGCCATCGGAAGGGGGCGTAGGTCTCCGAACCCGCGTCGGCGCTTCCCGCGCCCGCGCATATGGCCGGGGAGGAGTTGGATATTCCCGAGGGTTGATCCGGACACCACGGAGGAACGGAGGAGTATGAAACGGCGATCCTTCGGCCGTTTTGAACAGGGTTTGACCGAGGCCGCGGCCACGCGTCGGATCGGGAGCCGGGGGGGACGGCCCATTCGTGATGCGGCCGCGGCCGCGCGAGGGCGTCAGGCCAAAAGGATTCCGAACACGATGAACATCAAACCGACCGCGGAGACGAACAGCGCGGCGGTGTTCCAAATCACGGCGCGTCGAAGCGCCGCCCGACGTTTTTCTTCGTCCATGTCGGGGCTTCGCGCCTTGAGGCCGATGCGGATGCAGACCGCGAGGCCCGCGATTCCGGTGAGGGAAAGCGCGGCGCCGACCGAAATTATGGCGTCCATGGACGGGTTCCTTGTTGATTACCCCGCCCGATAGCGCCGGGCGGAATATTCCGCAACGGATCATGAATGTTTCCAGCGGTCCGGACGAAGCGGCGTTCATCGCCGCTGCGCCGTGTCGGGCGGGCGGGTGCTGATGATCTTGACGCCCCGTGCCCCTCTTTCCCGACTATTCGGGTAATTTCGGAGTGGAAGGGGCCGCTTTAGCGTCGCGACGCCATGGCTCCGCCGACCGGCGCGGTTGGATTCGGCTGGGACGCCACCCCGGCATCCGGCTTCCGCGTCGGCCTGTCGGGATCGGGCGACGGACCACCGCAACCCGCTGAACCGCGAGCGCTTGTTCCGCTGTCCAACCGCCTTGACCGCGCGCCCGGATTTGAAACGGCTCGAACCCGGTCGGATGGAAGGGAGCTCGATGTCGCGATGGCGATCGCGCCCGTCCGGGCGTGACGGGCCGATGGTCCGCTGGACGGAATCCGCCCCTGCCGCGACTTCCCGCGATGACGGTGAAACCCCGTACCCGCCCGCGGCGCCGATGGCCCGTGTTCCACGTTCGGAATCTTGTGGATAGGTTCCGCCGGGGAGCTTCGGGGCGCGTCGCGAAGGGACCGACTTCATGAACTGTCGGCGCCCCCCGACCGCCGGCCCGCTTTTTACGGCGCTTGCGGGACGGGATTCCGCGCGGCGCGGTCGGAGGGCTGAATCGGAGGCGGGCGCCCGCGGATCCCCGCCGTCGGGAAATCCTGGCCGGGGACGCTTGAAGCGAATGTCGGCGGCGCCTAGAAGGGCGCTCCGAATCACAAGGGGACGGTCATGAAGGACGAAAACAAGGACGGCGGCGGCTACCGCGTCGCCGCCGACGAGTTGCGGCAGTTCATCGAGCGCTGGGAGCGGCTGGATCAGGAAAAGAAGGACATCTCCGAACAGCAGAAGGAGGTGATGGCCGAAGCGAAGGGCCGGGGATACGACACCAAGGTCATCCGCAAGGTCATCGCGCTGCGCCGCCGGGAGCCGGACGATGTCGCCGAGGAGGAGGCGGTCCTGGAGATGTACATGGAGGCGCTGGGCATGCGGTGACGGCCTCGGGCGGGACTCCCGCACGGCGCCGGAGGCCGGACCCGGGTGATTCTCGGGTCGCCGAACCGGAATCACGTTGACTTCGTCCATCATGGAAGTTGCGAGGACATGGGGCGGCGGGCGCGGGCGCCCGCCGCGGATCGATGGCTGGTCGGTGGGGGCGGCGGCGATCGCCGTCGCGGCCGCCGCGCCGATCCTCGGCGTGGCGTGGACCGCGTTGACGCCCACGGAGAACATCTGGCCCCACCTGATCCGGACGGTTCTGCCGGATCAAGTCCGGAACACTTTCGTCCTCATGGCGGGCGTGGGCGCGCTGAGCGCCGCCATCGGCGCGGGAGCGGCGTGGCTTGTCTCGATGTACCGTTTCCCGGCGTCGCGGGCGCTGGAGTGGGCTTTGCTGACGCCCTTGGCGATTCCGGCCTACGTCGGAGCCTACGCCTTGGTGGACTTCCTTGAATACGCGGGGCCCGTTCAGACCGCCCTGCGGGGGCTGATGGGATGGCGGGGGGCGGACGACTACCCGTTCCCCGAAATCCGGTCCCTGTGGGCCGCGATCCTCGTTCAGTCGCTCTCCTTGTACCCCTACGTGTATCTTCTCGCGCGGGCGGCGCTGCGCGAGCGGTCGGGGTGCGCTTTCGAGGTGGCCCGCACGCTTGGAGCCGGGCCCGTCTCCCTGTTCGCGCGGGTCGGGCTGCCCCTTTCGCGCCCCGCCGTCGCGGCGGGAGCGGCCATCGTCATGATGGAGACGGTGAACGACTTCGGGGTGGCGGACTACTTCGCCGTCCGGACGCTGACGACGGCGATATTTTCGGTTTGGCTCGAAAGCTACAACGCCGGTGGAGCGGCCCAGATCGCCTGCGCGCTGCTCGCGGTGGTGTTCGCGCTCGTGGCGTTGGAGAGGGTGTCCCGGCGGAACAGCCGCTATTTCCGCTTGAGCCGCCAAGCCCGCCCGGTCGAGCGGCAGACCATCCCGGGCGCGCGGGGATGGGGGGCCACGGTTTGTTGCCTTCTGCCGGTTCTCGCGGGATTCGTGCTGCCGGTGGGGGTCATCTCCGGACACGCGTTCGGCAATTTCGACCTCTGGCGCGACCCGGAATTGATCGATGCGCTGACCAACACGCTGAAGGTCGGGGCCGCGGCGGCGTTCCTCACGGTGGCGGCCGCGCTTTTCCTGGTTTTCGCTGTCCGCCTGTCCGGGCGCGCCGCGCCGCGCTTGCTGTTGCCCGCGGCGATGATCGGGTACGCGGTGCCCGGCGCGGTGTTGGCGGTGGGGATCCTGATTCCCCTCGCCGCGCTGGACCATCGTCTGGCCGATCTCGTTCTGGCGGTGGTCGGAATCGATCCCGGACTCGTGCTCACCGGCACGGCGGCGGCCATCGTGATGGCCTACTCCGTCCGCTTCTTCGCGATCGCGGTGGGCGCGGCCGACGGGGCGTTGGGACGCATTTCGCCATCCCTTCCGATGGCGTCGCGCTCGTTGGGACGCACAAGGGGGCGGACGCTGGCGGAGGTTCAGATGCCGCTCATGTGGACATCGGTCGGCACGGCGTTGTTGCTGGTGTTCGTCGACTGCGTGAAGGAATTGCCCGCGACGCTGCTGTTGCGTCCATTCGACTTCGACACGCTGGCCACCCGGACCTACGAGAGCGCTTCGCTGGAAAATCTGGGCGGGGCGGCTCCTGCGGCGCTGCTCGTCATGGCGGTGGGCCTCACGGCGGTCGCCGTTCTGGCGCGCGCATCGCGTTGAAACTCCCCCGCCGGGGCGGGGATCGGGGCCCGCGGCGCGCCCGTCGCGCGAAAATCCCGTTGAATATCCTCCCGCGGGAGCGCGGATCCCGCCGGACCGCCGCCTCGCGGACGCGCGCGCTTCACGTCGTGGAGCGCCTGCGGCTTGGATTTGAACGCGACATCGGTTGACATGGTGGTCGGCGCGCATCGACGTTCCGCGTTGAACTTCACGCGGCTTGGCCGGTTTTTCCATCAATACCGCCGACGCTCCATTTCCGCGCGCGGAACGTGTGGCCCGCCGGCGAACGCGCGCCCGCGGGGCGCGCGGTGAGGAGGTGATCCAGGCGATCAACCTTGAGGCGCCGGCGAACGCGCGCCCGGCGGGGCGCGCGCCGTCACGGGATTCCATCCGGTCGAAGCGCCGCGGGGAGGGGAGCCGCTTTCGCGCGGCGGGCCGGAGGGCCCGCCGCTTGGATGGCCGGCGGTCAGTCCATGGCCTTGAAGTTGAACTCGCCCCCCTCCTTGATGCCGGAGAACCAGCGGGAGGTGACGGTCTTCGTCCTGGTGTAGAAGCGGAAGGCGTCCGGCCCATACTGGTTCAGGTCGCCGAAGGCGGATTTCTTCCAGCCTCCGAAGGTGAAGTAGGAAAGCGGCACCGGAATCGGAAAGTTGATCCCGACCATGCCCACGTTCACGCGGTGCGCGAAGTCGCGCGCCGTGTCGCCGTCGGCGGTGTAGATCGCGGTGCCGTTGCCGTATGGGTTGTCCATCGTCAGCTTCAGGGCCTCTTCGTAGGAACCCGCGCGGACCTGGCTGAGAACCGGGCCGAATATCTCCTCGCGGTAGATTTCCATGTCGGGGGTCACCTTGTCGAAGAAGGAGGGGCCCAGGAAGAATCCGTTCTCGTATCCCTGCAGTTGGAACCCGCGCCCGTCGACGGCGAGGTCGGCGCCCTGTTCGACGCCGGAGGCGATCAGGTCGGTGATCCGCTTCTTGGCGGCGGCCGTGATGACGGGGCCATAATCAACGTCGTCGCCGGAGGTGTAGGGACCGACCTTGAGTTTCTCGATGCGGGGTATCAGGCGCTCGCGGAGGGCGTCGGCGGTCTCCTCGCCCACCGGCACGGCGACGGAGATGGCCATGCAGCGCTCCCCGGCGGCGCCGTAGCCCGCGCCGACCAGGGCGTCGGCCGCCTTGTCCATGTCCGCGTCCGGCATGACGATCATGTGGTTCTTGGCCCCGCCGAAGCATTGGGCGCGCTTCCCGTTCGAGGCGGCGCGGCCGTAGATGTATTGCGCGATCGGCGTGGATCCCACGAATCCAACCGCGGCGACGGTCTCGTTGTCGAGGATCGCGTCCACGGCCTCCTTGTCGCCGTTGACGACCTGCAGGACGCCGTCGGGCAGGCCGGACTCCTTCAGAAGCTCGGCGAGGCGGAGCGAGGTCGACGGGCAGCGCTCGGACGGCTTGAGGATCATGGCGTTGCCGCAGGCGAGGGCGGGGGCCATTTTCCAAAGCGGGATCATCGCGGGGAAATTGAACGGGGTGATGCCGGCGACCACGCCGAGCGGCTGGCGCATGGAGTGAAGGTCTATTCCGGGGCCGCCGTTGTCGGTGAAGTCCCCCTTGAGCATGGTGGGCGCGCCCATGCAGACCTCGACTACCTCGAGGCCGCGCTGAACATCGCCCTTGGAGTCGGGAATGGTCTTGCCGTGTTCCATCGAGACCAGTTCGGCCAGTTCGTCCATGTGTTCGTTGATGAGCGCGCCGAACTTCATCATCACGCGCGCGCGGCGCTGCGGGTTGGTCGCGCCCCAGGCGGGCTGGGCCTCCGCGGCGCGGGCGACCGCTCCGTTCAGTTCGGCCGCCGAGGCGAGCGGCACGCGGGACCGCGTTTCTCCCGTGGCGGGGTTGAACACTTCGGCGAAGCGTCCGGACGTTCCGGCGGCGCGGGCGCCGTCGATCCAGTGTGTCAGTTCCTGAGTCATTTTGATCTCCCGATTCTGCGGCTTGGGCGAGGATAGCCTTGCGCAATTGCCGCAGGAAGGCGCAAAATCACAAAAAGGTTTTGCGTTTTTGGAGGCGCCCCGCATGAACTGGGACGATGTCCGGGTGTTTCTGGCGGTGGCGCGGCACGAAAGCCTGTCGGCGGCGGGAAGGCCGCTGAGGATGGATCCCGCGACGGTCGGGCGGCGCGTTTCGCGACTCGAGGCCGCGGTCGGCGCGGCGCTGTTCGAGAAATCTCCGCGGGGATACTCGCCGACGGAGGCCGGGTTGAGGATGCTCGGGCGCGCGGAGGAGGCCGAGCGCGCCTTCGTCGGCGCGGCGGAAGAGGCGAAGGGGCCGGGCGGGGCGATGTCGGGACAGATCCGCATCGCCGCCCCCGACGGTTGCGCGGTGTTCCTGCTGCCACAGGTCTGCGGGACGATCGCGGCCGAGAATCCGGAACTCGACATTCAGGTGGTGTCGCTCAGCCGGGTGGCGAACCTTTCCAAGAGGGAGGCGGATCTGGCCATCACGGTGTCGCCGCCGGTCTCGGGCCGCCTGACGGTGCGGAAGATCCGCGACTACGGCCTCCATCTCGCCGCGATGCCCGACTATCTGAAGGACGCGCCGCCGCTTCGCGACCTTTCCGACCTCGGGCGCCACCGGGTGGTGGGATACGTGCCGGAGATGATTTACGACAGCGAGCTCGATTATCTGGCGGATCTTGGGATCGAGATGCCCGCCTTTTCCTCCAACTCCGTCGCCGTCCAGTTCGCCGCGCTGGCGCGGGGCCTTGGAATCGGCATAGTTCACGGCTTCGCGATGGGCCAGGCTCCGGGAATGCTCAAGGTGTTCGCGGACCGGTTCACCCTCAAACGCAGCTATTTCCTCGTCAGGCACGCGGACGACCGCAAGGTTGACGGGTTGAACCGCTTCGCCGGACGCTTGGTGGAACTCCTCGGGGCGGAGATCGCCGAACAGGAGGCGAGAGCCGGCGCGCGGCCGGAAGATTGACAAACGCGCTTCGGCGCCCCAGAATGTCGGCACGCGGTTCATGGAGGATGCGCGATGCTCGTGAAACAAATCCTGAAATCGAAGACAAGCGACGAAATCATCTCGGTCGCGCCGGGCGACAGCGTGGCGGACGCGGCCAAAATCCTGTCGGAGCGGAGGATTGGCTGCGTCCTGGTTACCGCGGACGGAGGCCCCCCGGAGGGCATCCTGTCGGAACGCGACATCGTCAGGGAGATCGGCCGGCGCGGCTCAGAGTGCCTGGAGGACCGGGTCGAACGGGTGATGACGGCGGAACCGAAGACCTGCGGTCTCGACGAAACCGCCGATGGCCTCATGCAGCGCATGACCGATGGACGATTCCGTCACATGCCGGTGCTGGACGGGGGCAAACTCGTCGGGATGGTCACGATTGGCGATGTCGTGAAGGCGCGCCTGTCGGAACTCGCGATGGAGAAGGAGGCGCTTCAGGGCATGATCATGGGCCATTGACGCTCAACGTCTTGACATTCAGCCCGGAGTTGGGCCATAAGACCCAGCGCGGGCGCGTCCGGCCCGACGGAACGGGAGACTGTTCATGCGCGTGGCTCTCTATCCGGGCACCTTCGATCCGGTGACTCTGGGTCACGCGGACATAATCAGGCGCGCCGCGCGTCTGGTGGATCGTCTGGTCATCGGAGTCGCGATCAACCGCGACAAGGGGCCGCTGTTCACGCTGGAGGAGCGGGTCGACCTGATAACCCCCGTGTGCGCGGGGATATCCGGAAACTCGGGCGTCGAGATCGTCGTACATCCGTTCGGCAATTTGCTGGTCGACTGCGCGCGGGATGTCGGGGCGCAGATCATCGTGCGCGGTTTGCGGGCGGTGGCGGATTTCGAGTACGAATTTCAGATGGTCGGGATGAACCGATCGCTTGACGACAGCATAGAGACGGTTTTCCTGATGGCGGAGACCCGCCATCAGGTGATCGCCTCGAAGCTCGTGAAGGAGGTGGCACGTCTGGGCGGGGACATTTCGGGGTTCGTGACGCCCGAGGTGCGGGCCGCGGTGCTGGCGAAATTCGAGGCGGGCGGGGACTGATTCGCGGTTCGGGAGCGACCGCGCCCGCCATGATCAAGGGATTCCGGATTCCACGGCGGGCGGATTTCCAAGGGGCCGTCCGCCGCTCCGCATCCTTCGCCGTTCCGCGATCCGCGCCGCTTCCGCGACATCGAGCTCGAAGCGGGATTCCCCCAAATCCTCCGGATCGGAACCTTCAAGACAGGGGGCCCGTCGCCTGGTTGCGTGTTCAATGCCCCAACTCAAGCCGCGCGGGCGGGAGGGTATTGCCCGAGGGGGCTATTCCGCGGGAATTTCCGGTTCTCGCGGACGACGGATTGGACGTTCGAATCCGCCACGTAGCCTGTTGTTCACGGAGCGCCACTCCCGTTCCCCGCCCCCGACGGCGGGTCCGATCCTTCGGGGCGGGACGCGCGCGGAATTCCGCCTGTGGCATGGGCGCAGTCCCGGATTTGGTGACGCGGGGCTTCCACTCCGGGGATATCCGCGCTTTTCCGCGGGTGTTGGCGGACGCCGCATGGCGCAAGCGTTGGCTTGCGACCGCGAAGCACAGTCGAATCGGCTTGAGCTTTCAGGGTCAAGGAGGTAGATTGAAGGCGGCGCGGTTGCCGAATGCCCGAATAGGGCATGGATGTGAATCATGGAGACTCGGATG
>JANQKA010000525.1 GCA_028281405.1 Hasllibacter sp.
CGCGTTGGTCAGGAAGGTGCCGGTGAGGTTCACGTCCAGGATTCTTTTCCAATCCTCGACGGCGTAATCCTCCACGGCGGCGTTGGGCCCCGCGATTCCTGCGGAATTCACGAGGATGTCCGCCGGGCCGAGGGCGTCACGCGTTGCCTTCAGCGCATCGCCGACGGAACCGGGGTCGGAGACGTCGCAGGCGATCCCGGCGTGCTGCCCGTCGATGGCGGCGAATGCCCCGCCCAAACGTTCGGGGTCGATGTCCCATCCGGCGACCCGCGCGCCGGACGCCGAAAGCCGCCCGGCGACGGCGAGGCCGATGCCCTGGGCCGCGCCCGTGACTATGGCCGTGCGGCCGTTCAGGTCGATCTGGTTCATGTCGGTTCTCCCGGATGCTTCGGCGCGCCCCGCCGGGGCGGGGCGCGCCTCGCGCGGATCATGCCGAATCCTTGTAGCGCACGCGCTTCACGTCGGCGTCGGGATCCGATTTCTCGCGCCGCAGAAGAAGGCGGTTGAGCGCGTTGACGTAGGCCTTGGCCGAGGCGACGACAGTGTCGGCCTCCGCCGCCGAACCGGTGGCGATTCGGCCATCCTCCTCCAGACGCACATGCACGGTCGCCTGGGCGTCGGTTCCCTCGGTGACGGCCTGCACGTCGTAGAGCTGAAGTTTCGCGCCGTGCGGAAAGAGTTCGCTCACCGCGGCGAAGGTGGCGTCCACCGGACCGTTGCCTTGGGCGGTGGCGCGCAGTTCCCGACCGTCAACCGACAGGACGAGGTCGGCGGTCTGGGGGCCTTCGGTGCCGCAGACGACTCGCAGGGACTTGATCTGGAGGCGGTCGTGGATCTCGCCGGCCTCCTGATCGCGCGCGAGGGCGATGAGGTCGTCCTCGAACACCTCCTTCTTGCGGTCGGCCAAGGCTTTGTACCGGACAAACAGGTCGTTGAGCTGGTTGTCGGCGAATTCGTAGCCCAATTCCTGGAGTTTGGACCGCAGGGCGGCGCGGCCGGAGTGCTTGCCCATGACGATGTCGGTTCCCTTGAGACCGACGTCCTCCGGACGCATGATCTCGAAGGTCTCGGCGTTCTTCAGCATTCCATCCTGATGGATGCCGCTCTCGTGGGCGAAGGCGTTCTTGCCGACGATCGCTTTGTTGGGCTGCACGGCGAACCCGGACACCGTGGCGACCCGGCGTGAGATGTGAGTGATCTTCGTCGTGTCGATTCCGGTGGCGTAGGGCATGATGTCGCCGCGCACCTTGAGCGCCATCACCACTTCTTCCAGGGCGGTGTTGCCCGCGCGCTCGCCGAGGCCGTTGATGGTGCATTCGATTTGGCGCGCGCCGCCTTCGACGGCGGCGAGGCTGTTGGCCGTCGCCATGCCGAGGTCGTTGTGGCAGTGTGTGGCGAACACGACGTCGGACGCGCCCGGCACCTCGGCGATGAGTCGGCGGATCAGGTCCGCCGATTCCACGGGCGCGGTGTACCCGACGGTGTCGGGAATGTTGATGGTGCCCGCGCCGGCCTTGATCGCGATCTCGACGACGCGGGTGAGGTAATCCCATTCGGTGCGCGTGGCGTCCATCGGCGACCACTGGACGTTGTCACAGAGGTTGCGGGCGTGGGTCACCGTCTCGTGGATGCGCTCCGCCATTTCGTCCCGGGTGAGGTCGGGGATGGCGCGGTGCAGGGGCGAGGTGCCGATGAAGGTGTGGATGCGCGGGCGTTCGGCGTGCCTGACCGCTTCCCAGCAGCGGTCGATGTCCCCGATTTTGGCGCGGGCGAGGCCGCAGATCACCGCGTTCTCCGAGCGGCCCGCGATTTCGCTGACCGCTTGGAAATCGCCCTCGGAGGCGATGGGGAAGCCGGCTTCGATGATGTCGACGCCCATGCCGTCGAGGAGTTCGGCGATCTCCAATTTCTCGTTGTGGGACATGGTCGCGCCGGGGCTTTGCTCACCGTCGCGCAAGGTGGTGTCGAAGATCAGGACACGATCTTTTTCGGTGGTCATCTCTAAACTCTTCTCGTCTCTCTTGGCCTTTGGTTTTCGACGCTGATCCTCCCCCGAGCGGCCGCGCCGAAGCGCGCTCAGGGACGGGCGAGGAGAAGCTGGACGAGCGGAAGAGTCCGAGCCGGAAACGGGCTCGGGGCGATGCGCGTGATATGATGCGTGGCACCCGTCATGCGGCCACGCTAGCACGGATTTTCCGGTTTGGGAAACCATTTTCCATTCCGGTCGGCTTCGGAAGGCCGGGATGCTTCTCCCAACCGGGTGAATGGGAGCCGCGGTCGAACCGTGGTGGAAGGACGGAACCGCCTCCCACCTCCCGGGGCAACCGGGGAATCGACCGCCCGGTTGGAGCGTCAATCACCGACCCTACGGAAAAACGGGACGTGGAGGCGGCTGCGCGATGCGCGGGAAGGATCCATCGTCGAGGGTCGAATCGGTGCCCGGGAACCCCTTGCCCTTGGCCCTCGGCTCTTGGGCGGCTCGGAAACGCGCCGATTGTCGGACGTGAATCGCCATCCTCCCCGGTGCCGCCCCGACGCGCCGCGGAACCATCGTACCCGGGCGGAACACTCCGTGGATTGGAATTCTCCCTCGGAGACACGGTGGAGGGAACCATTCGAGCCTTGTGGAGGCCGGTTTGCCGGGCCGTTCCGGCGGCGCGGCGTGGGGCGTGTGGAGGGATTCTCCCGGGCCCCGTCGAAGGGAATACAACCGCCGGGGCGGTCCGGCCCGGAATTCAACAATTCTCCCGTCCGCTCCGGTCCGGCGTCCCCGATCTCCGGGATGGGGCGGTCTCGGCGCCTCGCCGGGCGCGGGCCGTCCCGTTCAGTTGGTGTCCGACGCGTTTTGCTCCCGGAGCCTCCTGCGCCGTTCGACCGCTTCGGCCGCGCTTTCGCGCCTGACCTTGATGTCCTCGGCGACTTCCGACGACAAGTCCTGACCCTGCCCGAGTTCGGGCGGCAGACTTCCAGGGGCCCACTCTCCGGTTTGGACCTCTCCGGACGCGAAACGCATCGTGCCCTCGCCGGAGCGCTCGCCGTTCTCGAAGAGACCTTCGTAGACGTCCCCGTTGGCGAAGGTCGCGACGCCGCGGCCATGGAATTCGCCGTCCAGCCAGCCGCCGCTGTAGCTGAAGCCAGCGGACGTCGTCAACGTGCCGGTTCCATTCCGCTCGCCGTCCACGAATTCGCCCTCGTAGACGCTCCCGTCGCGGTATGTGGCCTTCCCCCGGCCCGTGCGCTGCCCCTCCACCCAGTCGCCCGTGTAGGTGTAGCCTATCGGGTTTGTCAGCGTGCCGCGCCCGTGCTTTTTGGCGTTCAGGAATTCGCCTTCGTAGACAAGGCCGTTGGCGTATCGGGCCACGCCCCGTCCCTCCATAACTCCGTCGCTCCATTCTCCGTCGTAAACGACGCCGTTGGGCTGGGAGATCTTGCCCCGGCCGTTGGGTTTGTTGGCCATGAGCTCGCCTTCGTAGACCGAGCCGTTGGCGTAGGTGATTCTCCCTTCGCCCTCGATGTTTCCGTTGGCCCATTGGCCGACATATTCATACCCGTCCGCGCCGCGGAGGGTGCCCATGCCGTGGCGTTTGTTGTCGAGGAATTCGCCCTCGAAGGAATCGCCGTTCGGGTGGATGACCCTGCCACGCCCTTCCCTTTTGCCGTCCGCGAAGGTGCCGGTGAAGACGGTGCCGTCGGCCTGGGTCAGCACGCCTTCGCCATGGAGTTTGTCGTCCGCCCATTCGCCGTCGTAGACGAGGCCGTCCGGCGACGTGAGCTTGCCACGGCCCGAGCGCTGGCCACTGAGAAAATCTCCGTCGTAGAGCGACCCGTCGGGATAGGTGGCGACGCCATAACCTTCCCTCTGGTCGTTGACCCATTGACCGTCGTAGCGGTAGCCGTTCTCCGTGGTCATGACGCCTTGGCCGTGACGGTTCGCGTTCAGGAACTCGCCCTCGTACCGGACTTGGTTGGCGTACTGGACGACGCCCCGGCCGTTGATCCTGCCGTCCGCCCATTCCCCCTCGTATGTGCCTCCGTCGGCGTATTCGATTTTGCCGAAGCCCTCGGGCTTCGCCTTCGCGAATTGGCCCACGTAGACCGATCCGTTGGGGAAGCGGGCCGTGCCCTGGCCGCTGATCTCGCCGTCGACCCATTCGCCGGAATACTCGTAGCCGCTGGGCAGGTAGTAGGTGCCCTGCCCGTGCTGCCTGCCGTCCTTGAAGGTGCCCACGTAGACGCCGCCGTCGTCGTATTGCTTGGTCACAACCTTGTCCTGCTCCTGCGCGGCGGCGGGCTGCGCGAGCGCTAGGCAGGCGGAGAACAGCCCGGCGAGCGCGGTGGCGGTATGGGTATTATGGAACATGGATCCGATCCGCGTGTTCGTTCGCGCGCGCGTTGACGCGCCCCCGGCGAATATAGATGAAGGGGACGGTGGACGCAAGGCCCGCGCACCGCTTCCGCCCGGGCCGTTCCGCGGCCCGTCCTCCCGCCGTCGAAGGATCGCCCATCATGACCGACCGGTTTCGCGTCACCCTCGCCCAACTCAACCCGACCGTCGGCGATCTCGCCGGCAACGCGGAAAAGGCGCTCCGGGCCTGGCGGGAGGGCCGGGACGCGGGCGCGGACCTCGTGGCCCTGCCGGAGATGTTCCTGACGGGGTACCAGATTCAGGACATGACCCTGCGTGGGGCCTTGCTTCTGGACGCCGAGCGGGCGCTCTTTGACCTCGCGGCGGACTGCGCGGATGGCCCGGCGCTCGGCGTCGGGCTGCCGATGGTCGACGGGGACGTGGTCCACAACTGCTACGTGGTCTGTTCCGGCGGCGAGGTCGCGGCGCGCGTCCGCAAGCATCGCCGGCCGAACACGCAGGTGTTCGACGAGGTCCGGGTCTACGCGTCGGGAGACGTGGCGGGGCCGGTCCGGATCGGCCCGCTTCGGCTGGGCATTCCCATATGCGAGGACGCTTGGAGCGGGGATGTCTGCGAGACGCTCGCCGAAAGCGGCGCCGAGGCGCTCCTGGTGCCCAACGGCTCGCCCTACTCCCGCGGCAAGCTGGAGCTCCGACATCAAATCATGGTGGCGCGGGTGGTCGAGACCGGCCTGCCGCTGGTCTACCTCAATCTCGTGAGCGGACAGGACGATCAGGTGTTCGACGGCGGATCCTTCGCGCTCAATCCCGGCGGAGGGCTGGCGTTGCAGATGCCGCCCCTGGAGGAGGAACTCCGGCATGTCGATCTCTCGCGGGGCGCGGAGGGGTGGCGCGTGGAGGAGGGGTCGAAGGCGGCGGTTTCCGGCGAGTGGGAGACGGACTACCGCGTCATGGTGTTTTCCGTCGCCGAGTATTTCCGGAAAACAGGCTTCGGGAGGGCGCTGCTGGGGCTGTCCGGGGGAATCGACAGCGCTCTGGTCGCGGCCATCGCCGCGGACGCCTTGGGGCCGGAGAACGTGCGCTGCGTCATGCTTCCGTCCCGCCACACGTCGCGGGCTTCCCTCGACGACGCGGCGGCCTGCGCGAAGGCCCTCGGCGCGCGGCTCGACACAATTCCGATCACGGGACCGCAGGACGCGGTGACCGCCGCTCTTTCAAGCCATTTCGAGGGTCGGGAACCGGATGTAACCGAGGAGAACATCCAATCGCGGCTGCGCGGCCTCTTGCTGATGGCCCTGTCCAACAAATTCGGCGAGATGCTGCTGACGACGGGCAACAAGTCGGAGGCGGCGGTCGGCTACGCAACCATCTACGGGGACATGTCCGGCGGCTACAATCCGCTGAAGGATCTGTACAAAACCCGCGTGTTCGAGACCTGCCGCTGGCGCAACGCAAATCACCGGAGTTGGATGAAGGGTCCGGCGGGGGAGGCGATTCCGGCCGCGATCATCGAAAAGCCGCCGACGGCCGAGCTGCGCGATAATCAAAAGGACGAGGATTCGCTGCCGCCATATGCGGAGTTGGACGCGATCCTGGAGATGCTGGTCGACCGCGCGGCGGGCGTGGACGAGGTGGTGGCGCTCGGCCATGACCGGGAGACGGTGAAGAAGATCGAGCAGCTCATCTACATCAGCGAGTACAAGCGGTTCCAGTCCGCTCCGGGCACCCGACTGACCCCGACGGCGTTCTGGTTGGACAGGCGTTATCCAATCGCGAACCGCTGGCGCGACAAATCCTGACCGCGGAACCCGCGGGAGGCTCCGGGACGGCCCGGGGACCGCGCGGGCCGTCCCGCCGGTTCAACTCCACCCGGGTGCGTTGGGCGGCGCGCCCAAACCGGCGACGCGGGCCGTTCCCGGCCGCTGTGCGAGCCCCCGCCTTCGTCCGCGTTCAGATCGCTCCGCCGCCGCCTGATCGCTGATCGCCACTCCACCGACCGTGGCCCGCGCGGCCGGCGGTTCTCCGGTCATTCCCACCAACGGTCCACGGCGGCGATGTCGTCGTCGTTCCAACCGAAATGATGCGCCAATTCGTGCACCAGCACATGGCGCACCAAATCCCCCAGTTCCACGTCCCCGCGTTCGATCCACTCGTCGAGGATCGGACGGCGGAAGATCCAGATGACGTCCGGGCCGGTCGGTTGATGCAAGGTCTCCTTCCCGGTGAGAGGCACACCGTCGTACAGCCCGGTCAGGGCGTAGGCGTCGTCGATGTCCATGTCGTCGAGGACTTCGTCGGGCGGCCAGTCTACGACGCGCAGCGCCACCCCGTCGGCCGGTTGGGAGAACACCCGAGGGATCTCGTCGAACGCGGCGCGCGCGATGGCTTCGACCTCCCCGAGCGAGGGTGCGAGAAGGCTGGACGCTTCCATGCCGCGGAGCCCCCGGGGATCCGTCCGATCAGGGGAGGCCCGCCGGGTCAGCCTTGAACGGCCAACTGGTAGGTCTCGGGCACGTAGCGGTAGGAGTCGCCGGATTTCGAGATGTAGCCGATTCCGGGGAAGGGCATGTGATATCCGATGAAGGGCATGCGCTCGGCGGCCAGCATGTCGAGGATGCGCAGTCGCGTCGCGACGGCCCGGTCCTTGTCCATGTCGAAGCTGAAGTGCCAGTGGGGCCGTTCGACGGAGTATGCGTGGTGGTTCGCGAAATCGGCTCCCAGGAGCACCGAATGGCGGCCGGAGGAGACGAGGTAGGCCATGTGGCCTGGCGTGTGGCCGAATGCGGCCACCGCGGAGACGCCCGGGGCGACCTCGTCCCCGTCGTCGAGCCGGGTGACCCGTTCGGCGAGCGGCTGGACCGTTTCGGCGAAGCCTTGGCTGGGGTTCTTCGCCCAGAAATCCCACTCGGCGGCGCCCGTGTAGATGTCGGCGTCGAAGGTTTCGAAGCCCATTTCCGAGAGTCCGCCGATGTGATCGCCGTGCATGTGGGTGATGACAACCTTGGTCACGTCGTCGGGTGAGTGCCCGGATTCCCTTATGGCTTCGGTGATATCGACCGGCGAATAACCGGTGTCGAACAGGATCAGGTCATCGCCGGCGGCCACGAGCGTCGGAGTGAAGAACATCCGCACCTCGTCGGGCGGCAGCACCGCGGCTTCGGCGGCCGCGCGGAACTCCTTCCGGGAGACGTTGACGCCGAAGAAGTCGTGGGCGCGCGGAATGGAGCGCGTCGCCGCGAGGAGGGTGGTCACCTCCATGTCGCCAAGTCCGAACCGGCGCGAGGAGCGTCGGTGTCCTTCGGCGTGGGCTTGGGCGCGACCGGGAGCGGTCGCCGCCAGCGGCAGGACGGCCGCGCCGGCCAATGCCCCCCGGCGTGTGATCTCGTGTGCCATTTTTCCTTCCTGAACTGCGGGCTGACGGCCGCATAGTGCCACGGCTTCCGCCGGGGTCAAGCGCGGCGCCGGGGTGCAGGCAGGGGTTACCCTGTTACCGACCGGCCGAAGGCCACCGTACACGGACCAAAGTTCATCCTTCATTGACGCGGTTGACCAACCGGGCCCGATGCCCGGCACGAGTCGCCGCCGCGAAGCGGTTGGTCCGGACTGGGTTAACCGCGGCGAACGACCGGGACCGGGAACCGGTCGCCGATGGGCATGATCGCCTCCTGCGTGTCGTGAAAACACTTGGTCCGGGGTCGCGAAAGGGAAGGATCAGGTCAGCGGCCCCCCGCGCCCCCGCGCGTGAGGTCCCGGCCGATGACCGCCCCGTCCCGCCGTTCACGCCCACCCCGCGCCCCCGCGCGTGAGGTCCCGGCGAATCGCGTCCGGTCCAAGCGCATCATGATCCCAGCGGCCCCCCGGCGTGAGGTCCCGGCCCCGCTTTGCCGTCCCGGTCCCTCTCCCTGGATTGCCGGGGATCGGTGGGTTCTTCCCGTGAGGTTTCGATGGATGAGGCGTTCTTGATTCGGAATTGGGTTGGATATGGTCGGGCCCGCTTCGCCCGCCGTCCCCGCGTGGGCCGGATATCCCCTGGATTTCCATCGGCGGCTCGTCGCTCCGCTGGGCGGAAGCGGAGCACATTTTCCTTGTTTTATTGGATTATTGGCGCGCCCGGGGTGATTCGCGTCAAACTTCGAATTAGCCAAAGGTTTCAAATTTTCATGTTGCGGGGGCGGGATTGGCCGACGTATGCTCCAAGAGGCGTCTCGTGATGAGACCGACTTTGCCATGGAGCGTGGTATCGCCGAGGGGCATCGGACCTCCGAGATGCCGCGCGGGGTGATGGAAATGACCGATGGAAGCGACGACGGGGCCAAGGGCCGTGTGACCGCCCCGGCGGAGGGCCGGGGTGCCTCGTTCAAGTTCAGGTACGTCGGGGACAGGTTCGCCGACGCGGGGCTCCCGTTTGACATGCTCTCCGATTTGGAAGCCTTGCGCGACCTCGTGGCCGCGCTGGCCGAAGAGGAATTCCGGCGGAAGCGCGGCGGGAGGCCGCCGCTGGGCTTCAACAAGGCGATATCCCTCGCGCTCGTGGGAATCCGCGGGGGAGGCACCGTTCCCGAGGTTGCCTTCCAAAGCGATGCGGCGCGGCGAAGCCTTCCGGAATTCGGCGACGAATTGGATGATCTCGTGGTCGCGGCGTTCGACCGCGTCGTGATGATTTGCGATGGAGCGTCGCATGACGGCTTTCCGGATATCCCGTCCCCGAAGGCCGTCGGAGCCATGTCCAAATTCGGAGCGAACTTGCTGGAAGGCGAACACATGGAGTTTCCGGGCAAAAAGGGGCGGAGCGGCGGGAAAGTGATCTGGGATCGGAAGCGTTTGGAAAATTTCAAGGATACGCATCAACGGTCGGTGTCCGAGGCCTTCGACATGCAACTCGAGACGCGCCGCAGGAAATTCGATGGTATTGGCCCGCTTGCCGGGGTGGACACCGTGCGCAATTCGGTTCAAGTGCAAACCGATGAGCACGGGGATGTTTGGCTTCCGCTCGGCTGTCTCTCCCGATCGATTTCCCAATTTAGCGGGAATCTATTCGCCCCCGTTGAATTTTCGGCATCCATCGCGGTCAATGCCGACGGAAAATTAATAAATGTCGAAGAGGTATACTCCGTGGATCTTTTTGAGCAACGCGATGGGGATGTTTGGGACCGTATCGTCCGGTTGCGGGAATTGTTCACGATGGAGAAGGGTTGGCTTGGAAACGGGCAAGGGGAGGAATCCACTCCGGTGGCCATTTTGCGCGCGGCCAATCTTGTGTTCAAACGCCGGAAATTCGCGGACCTGTTCCGCATATACCCAACCGGTAACGGCGGAATCTCCGTGGAATTCGACAAAGGCGGTTGGAATTTTTGTGCTGAAATGATGCCTGATGGTTCAATTGAAATCGATCGGAGTCTGCCCGGTGAAAAGACGTTTGAAATTGAATCCTTCGACGGAATGTCTCAGGACTTCTTCAACGAATTCGACAGAATGACGGCGGTGACGGGATGACGGAAATCAAGAACAAAGACGAAGTGCAATTTCTCCATGTCAACCCAAAGTGGATTGAAAACAAAAAACCGACCCGTTTCGCCTTCATTTAAATGGGGAATGTTGCGGGAAAGATTTCGCTTGACCGCTCCGGAACCACAACGGCGAAGGCGTCCCATAACGCCTTTCCCGGCTAAGGATTTAAGTTCGCCGGCGTCCACGGACTTTCGACGGGCGAGTGCGCGGAAGAGCCATTCCCGATCCAATGCTTCGAAAACCCTTCTCTTGGTATTCCGCATCATTCGCATGCGGATATCAATGGGCTGTCAAATAAACAGAGAAAGGAGAAGGCCAACGAATTGCCCGTCAAGGACAACGCCCGGAAAGAACCGTACCCGCCGGATTTTTGAAGGGTTCGGGTTTCCGGCAGGGTTACTGGATTTCAGGCCACCGGATGCGGAATTTCCCGCGCCGCGCGGATGAGATTCGGGTGAAACCCGGACGTCCGGCGTGGTATTGACGTCCTCATGCCGGGACGCCGTCACCAGCCTCGGTCACACCTTCCGGAAGAGGTCTCGGCGGGGAGGCCCCGGGCGGTGTCGCTCCGTGGCCGGGGAAACACGTTCATTCGCGCCCCGATGAATGCCCTTTCGCTCTTATTCGGTTTGAATGGCCATTCTGGATTACCGCGGTGAAGACATGGACGCGGTTCCGGATGCTTCCGACCGCCGAACGCGTGCGCATGCCGAAGTGAGTGGGGGCCGCGATATCTTGCGGGTGGCGGACCGGGCGCGGCCGGGAACCGGTTCGATTGGAAGATCGACCGTTTTGGCGTGGCTGCGGAAACCGCGGGGCGGATTGGGTTCGGTCCCGAAGGAGGGCGCGGATATCCATGTGTCGCGGAGGCCTTCATGCCAGCGGAGCGAAACATGGTGCGGTTTCCTGATTCGGTGTGTGTGGGGGGAAGCCACGCCCATCATGACGCGGGGAGGCGGGATTCCATCCAATTCGAAGCTGGCCGGGGGCGATTCCGGTCAACGAATCGCGACACCGGCCAACCCCATTTCCGACCCGGCGTTCAGCGCTTCCGCCGGGTCCGAGGCATCAGCCTCCTTCAAGCCCCAGCGCGTAGACGCGCTTCCGGGAGACTCCGAATCGTTTGGCCACCGTCCCGGCGGCCCGGCCCAGTGGGGCGTTCCTCATTTCGTCCGACAGCGCGGCGCGCAAAGCCGCGTCGTCCACCGCCGCCGCCGCCGGGGCGCGGTCGACGACGATGACGATTTCTCCCTTGGGCGGCGCTTCCGCCACCCCGCGCGCGAGCTCGGCCAGCGTTCCGCGGCGGACCTCCTCGAAACGCTTCGTGATCTCGCGGCAGAGCGCGGCCGGTCGCTCCGGGCCCAACACGTCCGACATGTCGCCGAGGCTTTTGGCCACGCGGTGCGGTGATTCGAAAAACACCAGCGTGGCGGGCGTGGGAGCCAACTCCGTCAAAGCTTGGCGGCGCGGACCGCGCGGTTGGGGAAGGAATCCCGCGAAAAGGAACCTGTCGCTCGGCAGACCCGAGAGAACGAGGCCGGCGAGAACCGCGGAGGCTCCCGGAGCCACGGTGACGGGCAGGCCGGCCTCCCGCGCCGCCCGAACGAGGGCGAACCCCGGATCGGCCACCAGGGGCATGCCCGCCTCCGAGACGTAGGCGACCGTCCGGCCCTTCCTCATGTGGTTGACGAGACGTTCGCGGTCGGCGGGACCGCTGTGGTCGTGATAGGCCACGACGGGTCGCCCCGAGACGGCCACGCCATGCAGATTCATCAGGCGCCGGGCCGCCCGCGTGTCCTCCGCGGCGATGATGTCGGCGGAGCCCAGCGCGTCGAGGGCGCGGAGCGTGATGTCGCGGGCGGAGCCGATCGGTGTCGCCACCAGCACGAGCCCGCCGGGGACGCCGCCCCGCCTCCGGGACGCCTCTTCCGCATATCCGTCGTCCATGCCGCCCGCGCCCCGCGATCCGTTGCCATGCCAGCCCGAACGGGCTAGGTTCCGCGGCCAGATGGCGGACGCCCGACCATCGGCCGACCCAGTCCCGGGAGAATTGTATGTTTGTTTCATTCCGCGCGGTTCGCAAGCGGCTCGCCCGCGCCACCCTTCTCGTCGTGGGGACGGCCGCGGTGGCCGCGCTGTCGGCGTGCGGGCTTGGCGGCGGGCCGCCGGATCCGGTCGATGTCGACCCGGTGCCGGTGAAGGCCGCGCTGCTCCTGCCCTACGGAGGAAATCCCAGCGATCAAATCGTCGCCACGGGCCTCGAGAACGCCGCGAGGCTCGCGGTTTCGGACCTCTCCAGATCCGGAGGCACAATCGACCTCGTCGTCTACAACACCGCCGGAGACGCCCAGCGGGCCGCCGCCGCGGCGCTCGAGGCGGTTGCCGACGGAGCGCAGGTCATAATCGGCCCGCTCTACGCCGAGGCCGCGAACGCCGCCGGTCTCGCCGTGGCGGAATCCGACGTAAACGTCCTGGCCTTCTCCAACAATGTCGACATCGCCGGCAACAACGTGTTCGTGCTCGGCCAAACCTTCGACAACACCGCGGAACGGCTCATCCGATACGCCGCGGGACGGGGCAACAGGCGCATCGCCGTGATGCACGCCAAAGACCCCGCGGGACAGGCGGGCGCCCGCGCGGTCCTGCGCGCCGCGCCCGCCGTCAACGCCAAGGTCGTGGAAATGATCGGGTACGAATTGTCGCAGCAGGGCATCGTCGACGCCATGCGGCCCGCGTCCGAAGCGATCAAGGAGAGCGAGGCGGACACGGTGTTCCTCACCGCCGGGGTCGACGCCGATCTTCCTTTCGTGGCGCAACTGCTGCCGGAGAACGGAATCGCCGTCGACGCGTTTCAATACGTGGGCCTGACCCATTGGGACAGCCGGCCGGCCCTGTACAAAAACAAGGGAATGCAGGGCGGATGGTTCACGGTGCCGGACCGGAAGAGCTACGAGAAATTCTCCCAGCGCTATGAGGCTTCCCACGACGCCGTCCCGCATCGGTTGTCCGGACTCGCGTACGACGGAGTCAACGCGGTGGGCCAACTGGCTTTGTCCGGCCGCTTACCCGACGTCGCGGGCCTGACGCGCGCGGAGGGGTTTCCCGGCGTTTACGGGGCATTCCGCCTGCGCCGGGACGGCACCAATCAACGCTTGCTCGCGGTGGCGACCATCGAGGGCAACCAGGTGAACCAGATTGACCCGGTCCCCTCGAGGTTCCTGGACGTTCCCGGTTCCTGAACCGGAACCCTCCGGTCCGGTCGCCGGTACGGAGGGCCTGATTCGGCCCGCCGGCGCGATATTCGACGCCGCCCGCGTCGGAGAGGAACTCGGGGCCCTGCCGGATTGCGGCGGGGGAGAGCCCGCGTTGCGCCGGGGAGCGGTGGATGTCCTGTCGCGCGCGCTCGCCGACGGTCGGCGCTCGGTGGCGGAAGCCTTCGCGGACGACCCCCTCGCGGCGAGGGCGCTGACGCGGTCGTGCACCTTCCTTGTCGACGGGGTCGTGCGCTCCGCGCTTCTGTTTTCCCGCGACGTCGCCCACCGGAATCCGACACCGACCGAGGGCGAGCGGCTCTCGCTTCTCGCGGTGGGGGGCCACGGGCGCGGGGAATTGGCCCCGCACTCGGACGTGGACCTCCTGTTCCTGACGCCGTGGAAAGTCACGCCCTGGGCCGAGAGCGTCGTCGAATCCGCGCTGTACATCCTGTGGGACTTGAGGCTGAAGGTCGGCCACGCCACCCGGACGGTGAAGGACTGTCTCAATCTGGGCCGGGAGGATCTGACCATCCGAACGGCGCTGCTGGAGGCCAGGCCCCTTGAAGGCGACGCCGATCTGGCACGGGAATTGGACGAGCGGCTCAAATCCGAACTGTTCCGCGGCACCGAGAGCGAATTCGTCGAGGGGAAGCTCAGGGAGCGCGCGGAGCGGCACGGGCGGCGGGGCGGCCGAAGGTATCTGCTCGAACCCAACGTGAAGGAGGGAAAGGGCGGCCTCAGGGATCTCCAGTCGCTCTTCTGGATAGCCAAATACGTCCACCACGTGGACAGCGTGGCCGCGCTCCGTTCCCTGGGCGTGTTCCGGGACGAGGAATACGCGGCCTTCGCCGCGGCGGAGAATTTCCTCTGGGCCGCGCGGGCGCATCTTCATCTGGCCACGGGGCGGGCCATGGATCAATTGACGTTCGACCTGCAGGTCGAGGTGGCGCGGCGCATGGGCTACGCCGACCACGGAGGCCGGCGCGGCGTCGAGCATTTCATGCAGGACTATTTCCGCCACGCCAAACGCGTTGGCGAATTGACCCGGATCTTCCTGACCGCGCTGGAGGCCGACAACGTCAAGAAGACCCCCTCGCTCACGCGGCTGCTCCGGCGGCGCAAAAAGCCGCGCGAGCCGTACGCCTACCGCCAGAACCGGCTCGACGTGGCCGACGCCGAAGCGTTCCTGGCGGACAAGCTCAATCTTCTGCGCATCTTCGAGGAGGCGCTCCGGACCGGCGCCTTCCTGCATCCCGACGCGTTGCGGCTCGTCGCAGCCAACCTGTCGCTGATCGACGACGGGATGCGCGGCGACCGCGAGGCGGCGCGGATTTTCCTCGATATCCTTCTCAAGCACGGAAATCCCGAGCGCGGCCTTCGGCGCATGAACGAAATCGGCGTCCTCGCCGCTTTCCTGCCCGAATTCGAGCCGATCGTGGCGATGATGCAGTTCAACATGTACCATCACTACACGTTGGACGAGCACACCATCGAGTGCGTTTCCATACTCGCCAAAATCGAGCGAGGGGAATTGACCGAGGAATTGCCCGTCGCCAGCCGCATTCTCGAGGGCGGAGTCGACCGCAAGGTCATCTACGTCGCCCTGCTGCTCCACGATATCGGCAAAGGCCGTCCAGAGGACCATTCGGTCGTCGGAGCGCGGATCGCCCGCGGGGTCTGTCCGAGGCTCGGCCTGAACGAAGAGCAGTGCGAGACGGTCGAATGGCTCGTGCGCCATCACCTGCTGATGTCGGACATGGCGCAAAAGCGCGACATCTCCGACCCGCGGACGGTGCGGGACTTCGCCAAGGCGGTCAAAACCCGCAAGAGGCTGGACCTTCTCACGGTGCTGACGGTCTGCGACATCCGCGGCGTCGGGCCGGGGACATGGAACAATTGGAAGGCGCAGCTTCTCCGTTCGCTCTACGCGGTGACCGCCGAGGGCCTGGAAAAGGGCCTCGAGGATCTCAACCGCGAAACCTACGAAAAGGACGCGAAGAAGGCTTTGCGGGAGGCCCTCTCGGACTGGAGCCGCGCCGACGTGCGGCGTGAGATCGGGCGACATCACGGGGCGTATTGGCAGGGATTGCGGACGGAGACGCACGTGGCGTTCGCGCGCATGCTGCGGGATTCCGGCGGCTCGGGCATCGGCGTCGAGTTGACCATGGACGGGGACCGGGACGCGACCCGCGCGCTGTTCGCCATGGCCGATCATCCGGGCGTGTTCTCGCGCTTCGCGGGGGCCTTGGCGCTCGTCGGCGCGAACGTGGTGGACGCGCGGACCCACACGACGAAGGATGGACACGCCACGGCGGCATTCTGGGTGCAGGACGCTTCGGGCAACCCTTACGGGGAAGAGCGTCTGGACCGGCTGAAGAAAATGATCCACGGCGCGCTCGAGGACGGGACCGCGGCGCGCGAGGCGCTGAAGGACCGGGACAGGATCAAGAAGAGGGAATCCGAATTCCGCGTGCCCACGACCATCACCTTCGACAACGAGGGATCCGAAATCCATACGATCGTGGAGGTCGACACCCGGGACAGGCCGGGCCTGCTGTATGACCTGACGCGAACCCTGGCGGCCTCGAACGTCTCGATCTCGTCGGCGGTGATCGCGACCTACGGCGCGCAGGCGGTGGACACCTTCTACGTGAAGGACGCGTTCGGCCTCAAATTGCATTCCGGGAACCGCCGGCGGAATCTGGAGGAGAAATTGCGCGTGGCGATCGCCAGCGGCGCGGAGTGGGCGAAGCGGTGAGACGGCTCTCCGGCATTCCGCGCGCGCCCTCCCCCGTGCGTCCGGACGGGCGTGCGCCGTGAGCGTCCGGCTCGGCCGCGCCTTCGCCACCGTCGGCCTTTGGACCCTCCTGAGCCGGGTTCTGGGGTTCGCGCGCGACATTTTGATCGCGGCGACGCTTGGTTCCGGGCCCGCGGCGCAGGCGTTCTTCGTGGCCTTCGCGCTGCCCAACATGTTCCGCCGCTTCTTCGCCGAGGGAGCGTTCAACATGGCCTTCGTGCCGATGTTCTCCAGGAAAACCGAGGCCGGGGAGGACGCGGAAGGTTTCGCCCGCGACGCCCTTTCGATGCTCGCGGCGGCGCTGTTCCTTTTGACGCTGGCCGCGCACGCGCTCATGCCGTGGCTTGTATTGGCGATGGCGGCGGGATTCGCCGGGGACGGCCGGTTGGAATTGGCCACGGATTACGGGCGGATCGTCTTTCCCTACATTCTGTTCATCTCCCTCGCGGCGCTGTTTTCCGGCGCGTTGAACACCATCGGACGTTTCGCCGCGGCCGCTGCGGCGCCGGTCCTTCTCAACATCGTCCTCGTCGGCGTTCTGGCGGCGGCGGAACTGGCGGCTCCGGGGGCGGATGGGGGCGTTCCGGAGGAGGTTCGGGGGATCTGGCTGAGTTGGGGCGCGGCCGCGGCCGGGGTCGCGCAGCTGGGACTGGTTTGGGTGGCGGCCGAGCGGGCCGGCATCCGGGTGCGGCCGCGCGTTCCGCGTCCGACGCCCGAGATCAGGCGCCTGGCGGTCATCGCCGCTCCCGCCGCGCTGGCGGGCGGGGTTGTTCAGATCAACCTCCTGGTTGGACGCCAGGTCGCGAGTTTCTTCGACGGGGCGATCGCCTGGCTGAGCTACGCGGATCGGCTCTACCAGTTGCCTTTGGGCGTCGTGGGGGTCGCCATAGGTGTGGTGCTTCTGCCCGACCTGTCCCGCAAGGCGGGCGCGGGCGACGACGAGGGAGGCCGGGCGGCTTTGAGCAGGGCGGGGGAGATGGCCTTGGCGCTGACGGTTCCCGCCGCCGTCGCCCTGATCGTGGCCGCGCCGCCGATCGTGTCGGTGCTCTACGAGAGGGGCGGGTTCACACCGGACGACACCGCGGCGACGGCGGCGGCCCTGGTGATCTACGCCCTCGGCCTGCCGGCGTTCGTGATGCAGAAGGTGCTGCAACCGCTCTACTTCGCGCGCGGGGACACGAAGAGTCCGTTCCGTCACGCGTTGGTGGCGATGGTGGTGAACGCCATGGTCGCGGTGGGGCTGATGCCCGCGGCCGGCTATCTCGGGGCGGCCGTCGGGACGACGGCCGCCGCATGGGCGATGGTCTGGCTGCTGGCCCGCGGCGCGCGGAAATTCGGGCCCGCGGCGAGGTTCGACGAACGGTTCCGCCGGCGCTCTTGGCGGATCGCGGTGGCCGCCTCCGCGATGGGAGCCGCGCTTTGGGGGATGTGGGTCGCGGCCGGGCCGGCCTTCGCCCCGGAAGCCGGCGCGGTCCGTTTCGCCGCCTTGGGAATTTTGGTGGCGGTCGGGAGCGCCGTCTATTTCGCCGCGGGACATGTTCTGGGAGCGGTGCGTCTGGACGAAGTGGCGCGCGCGTTGCGCCGTGGCTGACCATCCGGGCCGGGAGACCGCTTCGCGCGAGCTTCCCGGTTCCCAAGACCCGCGCTCCGCTGACCCGTGGACGCGGAGGGGGGCCCGCGCTCCGGAGGAGGCCGCGTCGCCTTACGAATTCGGGGCGGTCCTGCGCGGCTCGGAGCCGATCAATCGCCCTGCGAACTCCGCTCGATGTACGCCCGGAGTTCCTCGGCTTCGCGCCTCGCGTCCCGCAATCCCTCCATGGTCGCGTCGAGCTCGGCCTCCGTTTGGCGCTGTTGGTTGATCAATTCGGTTTCCCGCGCCTCCAGGTATTCAATGGCCCGGTCCCGCTGTTCCTCCGCCTCCTGAAGCGACCGCGCCATGCGGTCGAGTTCCGTCATGTCGTCCCGGGTGGAGCGGATGAAGCGGTTGAAAAGCCAGGAGACGATCCAGCCGAGCGCGAAGGAGGCGAAGAGGATGATGGCGATGAGGACGATGAATTCGTTGCGGTTCATGATTGATCTTCCGTTTCGGGTTCTGCCGGGTCGCCCTCGATCAGTTTGAATTCGATCCGGCGGTTGCGCTCGCGTCCATCTTCGGAACCGTTGTCGGCCACGGGTTCGAGTTCCCCGTAGCCGCGCGCTTTGATCCGACCTATGAATACCTCGCGCGACAGGAGTGCGTTCAACACGCTGTCGGCCCTGGCTTGGCTGAGGCGCTGGTTCATTTCCTGCCCCCCTTGGCTGTCGGTGTGGCCGCCGATTTCCATTGGCGTTTCGGCGCAGTCTCCGTCCAAAATCCGGGCGATCCCGTCAATTGTTTCGTAACTTTCGGACGATAGCTGGGTGGACCCCGGATCGAAGGCGATCTTGCCCGAGGCGATGAGGGCATTGATTTCTTGGATGCATTCCCCGGGCGTGGGCTTGTTCACCACCGGCTCGGCCGGTTCGATGTAGGAGACGTCGATCTTGTAGTTCCGCGCGCCGTCGTCCAGCTTGTCGGCGAGGACGCGCGAGATTTCGTCGCTCGCCGTCTCGATCCGGGTTTCCCCCCGCAATTCGATGTAGTCCTCCCGCACCACCAGCGATCCCCTGTCGAGTTGTGACAGGGCCTCCAGGCCGACGAGCACCCGGAGCGGCCAGCCCGGCGGAAGGTCTTCGTCGAAACGGGTGGCCATGTGGACCTCGTCGGAGACGAATCGGGCCCGGGCGAAGCTTTCGACCGCGTGGCGCTGACGGTCGTCGACGACCCGCCCCCTGATCTGCACCCGGCCTTCGCCCGCGCGCGTGGCGGTGAATTCGGCGACGACTTCGTTGTCCCCGTCGTCCGCGCCGGGCGGCGGCGGCGGCAGTTCCGCCATGAGCGAAAATATTTCGGGCAGGTCCGCGTCGAGTTCGGCGGACACCCGCTCGAACAGCACTGGATCGTCACCCGGGCTGCCCAGAAGGGTCACGTCCACGTCCGAGAAGGTGATGGTGCCGGAACCGAGTTCGGAGAGTTTCTCGATGCCGGTCACGACGGCGTCCGCCCAAGTCGTGGTGGGCACGCCGAGGCCGATTCGGCAGAGAATCCTCCCTTTGACTCCGGCGGCGCGGGCGGCTTCGATGATTCGTTCGCGGCTTTCCTCGGTGTCCGCGGAGCAGGCGTCGAATCCGGGAATGCCTTCGTCCATGGAAAACCGCATGGTGAAGGGGGCGATCACCGGCCGGGGCGAACTGATTTTAATCGTCGCGTCGACGTCGGGCGGCACGTCCCGGGACAGCCGCGCCATCAAGCGATCTCGTTCGGCGGGTCCGGTGGAGAGCGCGGTGATGTCGACCCGGCCGGCGGAAATCGACACTTTGGATTGGGGCAGGCCGACGAGGGACCGGATGCCGAATTCCACGGCGCCGCTCCAACCGTCGGGTTCGGGATGGTCGGCGCGTTCGAGAAAGTCGGTCAGTTGGTAGTCGGGATCGGAAGCGCCGGCCATTTCCGCGATCCGCTCCTGCGTCCAATCGACGGGAACGAGGCCTATGAGGGAAACGTCGTCGTCGTTCCTGAGCACTTCGATGGAGAACCGCGGAGGCTTGATGCCCTCGGGGTCGAGGACACCCATCGAATCGATGATTCGTTGGGCGTCGATGACCCGGCCGAGTTCGCTCAGGGCCTTGAATCGGGACGCCTCGTCCGGGGCGGTGCCGCCCAGCACCACGCGCAGGCCGTCGGTCCGGGCCGACATCCAGTCGAGACCGTGCAGCACGGAGACGCGCTTGACCTCTTCCAAGGTCCGCGCCTCGAGCCATATCGCGGCGGACCGCGCGGCGGCGACGCTGGAGGCGGCGGCGGCGGCGAACACCGCGCCCGCCGCGATTGTGCGTTTGATGGACATTCGCGTGGTTGCGTTCCGTTAATCGGGGGGAGCGTTTAGCGCATGTCCGCGCCGAATTCAAACAGGTCGCTTCAATTCGAATCGGCCTTGGCGAGGTATCCCGGACGAGGGTCGACACCCGGAGACGCTCGGCCCGGGTTCGGCGCCCGGCGGGAGGGCCGCGTGGATCCTGGGGACGCGAATCGCGCGGATAGGGAGTGGGCCGGAATTCGCGGGCCGGGGAGGGGGCGTCCGTCCGCCGGTCGTGTTGGGATGGCGCGGCGGACGGTCGGTTTCCCCACCGGTCCCGCGCATGTGTGCGGCCGCGCGCGGTCATTGGCGCGGTTCGCGCCGAATTCGATCAAACCAGAAGCGCGGCGGCGAGGAACGGGACCGGGATCAGTCCGGCGTCCCGGTTGGCCCGGAACAGGCGCAGGCAGGTGTCGGGGTCGTCGATGTCGAGCGCGCGGAGTTGCCAGGCGAGGTGCAGTCCCAGGCCGGCCGCCCCGGCCGCCGTGACCGCGAGCGCGGCGGGATTCCGATTCGGCCCGATGGCGAGGACCGCGGCGGCGGCGAATAGAAGGACCGTCAACGCCAGGAAGCCGACGAGCCATGATTTGGTGTTGTCGGCGAAGAGGCGCGCGGTGGACCTCACACCCACGAGGGCGTCGTCCTCTTTGTCCTGATGGGCGTAAATCGTGTCGTAGAACAGCGTCCAGGCGACTCCCGCCAGCCAGAGCGCAAGCGAAGGCCAACCGAGCCCTCCGGTGTGGGCGGTCCACGCCAGAAGCGCGCCCCAATTGAAGGCCAGACCTAGGAATATCTGCGGCCACCATGTGAACCGCTTCGCGAAAGGATAGACGCAGACGAGGGCGAGCGATCCGATTCCCACCGCGACCGCCGCGGGCGGAAACGTCGATAGGATGGCGAGCGCGGGCAGCGATTGGACGGCCATCCAGGCGAGGGCGCTCCGCACGCTCACCCGGCCGGACGGGATCGGGCGGGATCTGGTGCGGGCCACGGCGGCGTCGAGCTCACGGTCGGCGATGTCGTTCCAAGTGCATCCCGCGCCCCGCATCAACCAGGCTCCCATCGCGCACCCCGCGGCGATCCAGAGATCGTGGAGGCCGGCCCTTCCCGTGTGCGCCATCGCCAACAGCAACCCCCACCAGCAGGGCAGAAGAAGCAGCCAAGTGCCGATGGGACGGTCCGCGCGGGACAGCCTCAGGTAAGGCCTGATCCATTCCGGCGCCCGGGTGTCCACCCAATTGCCGTCGACGGCGTCCGACACCCGTCCCTCTGGCGCTCCGGTTTCCTCGGTCATAGGATTCCCGCGATGGTTGCGATTCCCCGCCTTTATATGGATCAACCCTTGGCGGGGGGCGAATCGCTGACGCTCGACCAAGCCGGGGCCAATTACCTTTTCAACGTGATGCGGCTGGGAACGGGCGGGGTGGTGGAGGTGTTCAACGGGCGCGACGGCGCGTGGCGGGCCGAGGTGGTGGAGGTCGGCAGGCGTCGCGGCGTCCTGAGGGCCGCGGAACGGGTCGCGCCGCAGCGCGACCCTCCGGACCTTTGGCTTTTGTTCGCGCCGGTCAAGAAGTCCCGCACCGATTTCATCGTCGAAAAAGCCACCGAACTCGGCGTGGCGCGCATCCTGCCCGTCTCGACGGATTTCACCAACAGCGCCCGCGTCAACCGGGAGCGGTTGAGGGCCCACGCCGTGGAGGCCGCCGAGCAGTGCGGGGGAACATTCGTGCCCGAGGTCGGGGAGATGGAACCGTTGGCGCGTCTCCTGGACGGGTGGGACTCCCGGCGCGCGCTTTGGTTCTGCGACATGACCGAGGCCGGCGGGGGAACCATGCCGGAAGTGGATGGCGGAGCGGCGGCGGTGTTGGTTGGGCCCGAAGGCGGGTTGTCGGAAGGAGAACGCGGGCGGTTGTCCGCGTTCCCCTTCGCCCGGGCGATGGCGCTTGGCCCGCGTGTCCTGAGGGCCGACACGGCGGTCGTCTCGGCATTGACGATTTGGCAGAGTCGGTGCGGGGATTGGCGATGACGGGGGAGGATTTGACGTGTGCGGAGCGCGCGGAACCGACGCGGAGGTCCGCGTTTTGGCGCGGGGAGGTTCCGCCGGCGGGGGACGGATTGGGAGGATCGAAGCCTTGAGCGACATTCACCCGGAGCTGATCATGGCCTACCGAAACACGCGTTACGAAGTGTTGGAACCGGGCATGTTCACACTTCGAGTCGACCTGCCGTCCCCGGAATTGTGGGCCGCTCACGCCGAACTGCGCGTCCGATCGTCTGCATTTTTGACCGCCTGGAACCCGCTGGGCGCGGCGCGTTCGGGGAGAGTGAACGACCGTGCCCGGAAACGGATGGAGAAGAATCTCCGCCGCTTCGAAATCTGGCGCGGGCGCGGCGATGACCCGTCGGGGGACTGGCCCGGCGAGGAAAGCGCGCTCGTTCTGGGAATTGGGCTGAGACAGGCCATGCGGGTGGGGCGGAAGTATCGGCAAAACGCGATCGTGTGGGCGGGCGCGGACGCGGTCCCAAGGTTGATCTTGTTGAGATGAACCCGCTCGGGAGATGGCGCCGGTGGACGGTCGGTTGGCGTGGGCTCGGATACGGATTTCGGTGGTCATGCGCGTTCCTGACGAATATTGAACTCCGGAGTGGACGCCCCTTGACGGGATTCCCCGAAGATGCTTGGTCGAATTGGCCGGAGGCGTGGGTGGAAGACGTCCGTTCGGATGTGAGCGGCACCGGGCGCGGGTGGCGCGGCGGCCACGCCGGTCGGCGCCGCGACCTGTTCAGATTCGGCGGGAGCGGAACCCCCGCGGAGCGATTTCCCGGCGCTCCGCTGAACGAGGAGATCCAAGATGGAATTTGAACCGTCCCCGAATGTGACGCGCGGATTATTCGACCACCTTGTCGGCGCGTACGCCCTGGGTCGCGGTGGGTTGCATGGGGAGGACCATTGGCTCCGCGTCCTGAGGAATGGCCGCGAGGTGGCCGCCGAGACCGGCGCCAATCTGCGGGTTGTCGAATTGTTCGCGCTGCTTCACGACAGCAAGCGTGAAAACGAAGATTACGACCCCAAACATGGCCACCGGGCCGCCGAGCACGCGCGATCGCTTCGCGGGGAGTGGTTCGATGCCGATGATCGGGAAATGGATTTGCTCTTGGAGGCGTGCCGTTACCACGCGGACGGCCGGGTCCACGGGGATCCGACCGTGGGAACCTGCTGGGACGCCGACCGGTTGGACCTTCCACGCGTGGGCATCCTCCCGGACCCGCGGAGGCTTTGCACCGAATACGCCAAGCGAAGGGAGGTCATCGACGCCGCGTGCGAAAGGGCGTGGCGGAATGGATGATCGTTTGGAGTTGTGGCGGATCCTCCGATCGGCGTGGGAGGCGTTCGGGCGGACCGTATTCCTCTTTTTGGATTCCGCGCGATCGGAATCGCGGGGCGGCGGCGGGCTTCGATTCGGGTGAAGATTACGCGCTTTCCCCCGCTTGCGCGGGAAGGGGCGCCGCCCCGGCCCTGCTTCGGCTCCGACCGTGACATCGCCGGCGGACCGCGGTGATGGAAGCGGACCGCCATCTATTCCGCGAGGTCCGAGGTCGGCACGCCGGATCCCGTCCTTCCCCGGGGCGGTCCGCGGCGGAAATGGAGCGTCCATGACTTTGATGGAACAGGCTTCCGGGGCCGAGGCCGCCACGCGAATCGGCAAAGTCCGCGAATCGCTCCTTGAATGATGGATCCTCCCGCCCGATCCGGTCCCGCCCCCGGCGCGCCTCGGTCAAAGCAATGTATCCGATCCGCGGTCCACGGAGGGTCGGGACCGCCGTTTGGACCCCGCCGGGGACCGCGTCGGACAAGGACGGGTGGCGGCGGCACGGGTTTGAGGCGGGATTTACCCGCTTCATCGGCGGGCGCCCGGAAATTCATTGACAGTCCCGCGGCGATCTTGTCCGAATGCGGCCCGCGAAAAAGCGGGAGACCCCATGTCCATACCCCAATCCGGCGGCGGGCCAATCGAAAACCGCGATCAACTCGCCGGCTATCTCGAAGCGGGATGCAAACCGCCGGACGCGTGGGCCATCGGCACCGAGCATGAAAAATTCGGGTACGCCAAAGCCGATTTCTCTCCCCTTCCCTACGAAGGAGCGTGTTCCGTGCGCGCGATGCTAGAAGGCATGCGCGACCGTCACGGATGGGAACCCCTCGAGGAGGCCGGACACCTGATCGGCCTGAGCCGCGACGGCGCGAACATCAGTTTGGAACCCGGCGGACAGGTCGAACTGTCCGGCGCGCCACTGAAAACGATTCATGAGACATGCGACGAGGTTAACCTGCACCTGCGGGAGATCCGCGACGTGGCGGACGGGATCGGGGCGGGTTTCATCGGCTTGGGAGCGGCTCCGGTCTGGAGGCACGACGACATGCCGTTGATGCCGAAGGGCCGGTACAAGCTGATGGACGGATACATGAGGAAGGTCGGGACCATGGGCACCACCATGATGCGCCGGACCTGCACCGTTCAGGTCAATCTGGATTTCGGGAGCGAGGCGGACATGGTGAGGAAACTGCGGGTGGCTTTGGCGCTGCAGCCCGTGGCCACGGCCCTCTTCGCGAATTCGCCGTTCCTGGAGGGTCGGCCGAACGGCCACAAGAGCTGGCGGAGCAGGGTTTGGCGGGCGTTGGACGACGACCGGACGGGCATGCTGCCCTTCGTGTTCGAGGATGGATTCGGATTCGAGCGGTGGGTGGACTACGCGCTCGACGTGCCGATGTACTTCGTCTACCGCGACGGCGCGTACATTGACGCGCTCGGCCAGTCCTTTCGGGATTTCCTTGAAGGCCGGCTTCCGGCCCTGCCGGGCGAGACGCCCACGTTGAGCGACTGGGCCGACCATCTGACGACGATTTTCCCCGAGGCGAGGATCAAGAAATTCATCGAGATGCGCGGCGCGGACGGAGGGCCGTGGCGAAGGCTTTGCGCCCTTCCGGCCCTTTGGGTCGGCCTCGTCTACGACGGGACGGCGCTCGACGCGGCGTGGGATCTGGTCAAAGGTTGGGATGCCGGAACGAGGGAGGGACTGCGCGCCGCGGCCGCCGAGCGGGCGCTGGAGGCGGAGGTGGACGGAGTGCGGATGCTCGACTTGGCCCGGCGGGTGATCGATATCGCCGAAGAGGGCCTGCGCTCCCGCGCCCGTGCCGGCGTGGGGGGGCTGGTTTCGGACGAAACACACTTCCTCAACGCGCTGAAGGAGAGCGTCGAGACGGGGCGGGTGCCCGCCGACGAGCTTCTGGAGAAATTCCACGGCGAATGGCGGGGCGACCTCGACCGGGTCTACGGGGAATACTCCTATTGACGGACGACCCTCGCGGCGAGGAGCCAGTCCACGACCCGTTTTTCCGTCATCTCGCAGGGAAACAGGCGCGCGCCGCGCGACAGCCGGTAGATGTTCGCGCCGATGCGGTCCGGGCCACCTTCGGCTTGCGCCACGATCTTCTGGGCCCGGCCGTCAACGTGACAGGTTTTCGCCGCCCGCCATCTCCGACCATCCACTTCCGCTTCGAAGCCGCCGTTTGGCAGGGCGTCGAAGGCGGCGAGGGCGTTGGGATTCATCGCGATTCCTTTCCGGGGCGGAGGATGGCGCACGCCCCGCCGCCCTTGGCGACCCAAGGGACGGAGCCGGGGCGTCGCCGTTATTCGCCCTCGCCGTTGGAGTGACGGATCGCTCGGGCGGATCGATGTGGAATCCGCGCCCCGCGGCGGCGCCGCCGTCCCTATTGTGGCAAGTCCCCCGGGGCCGTCTCCGACGGACCTCCCACAAGGAATCCTCCGGTGGGAATGGGCGTCGGAGACGGGGGAACGAGCGCGCTCAGGGCTTCCCGCCACCGCCCGCCAAGGGATTGGGGCCGAAGCGGTTTTCCCCGTCGGTGCCCTTCCGAAGCATGAGGATGAGCAGAATGATCAAGCAGATCACCGACACAATGAAGGCCGCGAAGAAGAGCGCTTCCGCATCCCGGTCCCAGTGGGAAGCCGGGCCCGGGCCTTCCCAGTCAATGGAGAAGACGCCGAGGAGAAAGTGCGGGACTCCGAGCAGAACCCACCACCCCGTTCGGTCGAGGTCGTGCAGGCGTCGGACCGTGACGGCAATCACCGTCAGCAGCATCGCGAGCCAGAAGGCCGGCTCGAAGAAGCTCAGCGAGTCATGCTCCCAACCGAAGGCCATCACATCGGCGGCGCCGGCGGCTATGTTTCCCGCAAAGCAGAACAGGAAAAACCACCAGTACTCGGATCGGGGCGCGCGCGCCTCGAAATTCAGGGTGTCGCGGAAACACTTCGCGACGGCAGCACCAAAAGTCATGGC
>JANQKA010000530.1 GCA_028281405.1 Hasllibacter sp.
CTATAAGCCCGGCTTCAACATGAACTCGGGCACACACCCTTGGAGGATGCCCGCGGTATGGAGATACCAATGGAAAGCGAAATTCCCAACTTCGAAGCCCATGAGAGGGCGGGGACAGGCAAGGGGGCCGCCCGTCGAGCGCGACGCGACAACATGGTGCCGGGAGTCGTCTACGGGGGCGGGGTCGATCCGCTGCCGATCAACATCCCCTTCAACGTGCTGTTGAAGCGAATCAAACAGGGACGATTCCGGTCGACCCTGTTCAACCTGAAGGTCGAGGGACACGAGGATGTCCGCGTGATCTGCCGGGACGTGCAGCGCGACGTCGTGAAGGATCTGCCCACCCATGTGGACTTCCTGCGGCTGCGGCGGACGTCGCGCGTCAACCTCTTCATCCCGGTGGAGATCGTCGGCGAGGACAACTGCCCCGGCATCCGCAAGGGAGGCGTCATGACCATGGTGCGTCCCGAAATCGAACTGCGGGTGGTCGCGGGAGAAATCCCCGAGAAAATCCAAGGATCCATCGAGGGCATGGAGATCGGCGACACGCTGACCATCTCCATGATCGACCTTCCGGAAGGCGCCCGTCCCACGATCGACCGCGATTTCGTCATCGCCAACATCCAGGCTCCGTCGGGTCTGGCCTCCCAGAGCGAGGAGGAAGAAGAGGCTCAGGAGGAGGAGGCTCCGGCCGACGAGCAGAAGGCCGAGTGATCCGAACCGCTCCGCGGTCGCGGGGTCACGCCCGGTCGGCGCGAACAGGCGCCGCCCGGCATGTATTCCGGAGGCGCGGCGCGGGACGCGGCCCTTTTGGGCGAACGCTGGAGACACGTCATGTTGCTTTGGGTCGGACTGGGAAACCCGGGGGCCGAATACGCCAAGAACCGCCACAACATCGGATTCATGGTGCTGGACCGGATCGCCGACGATCACGGCTTTTCACCTTGGCGGAGCAAATTCCAGGGGCATGTGAGCGAAGGGCGGTTCGGTTCGACCCGCGTCATGCTTCTCAAGCCCCGGACATACATGAACGACTCCGGCCGTTCCGTTGGCGAGGCGGTCAGGTTCCACAAACTCGCGTCCGACGACGTGACGGTGTTCCACGACGAGCTCGATCTCCAACCGGGCAAGGTCCGCGCGAAGGCGGGAGGAGGACACGCCGGCCACAACGGCCTGCGGTCCATCCACGCCCACATCGGACAGGATTACGCCCGCGTGCGCGTCGGCATCGGGCATCCGGGCGACAAAGGCCGCGTGTTGAATCATGTCCTGTCCGACTTCGCCAAGTCCGAGCGGGACTGGGTCGACGACGTGTCGCGCGGCTGCTCCGACGGAGCGCCGCACCTGGCGGAAGGCGACTCCGCGAAATTCCTGAACATGGTGTCGCTCAGGACAAATCCGCCCAGGTCGGGCGGAGCCGCCGGCGCGCCCGGAAAGAAAACCGCCGAACGCGCCGCGGAAAAGAAAACCGCCAAGCACGTCGCGGAATCGGCCGAACCGGACGGTCGCTCGGCCCTGCGGAAACTCGTGGACAAGTTTCGATGAATCTCCGCGGGGCGTTCGCGCTGCAGGCGGAGAATTGCGCCGCCCTCGGTTCGCCGTTCATGGAGCGTCTTATGACGCTCTGCTCCGAGCGTCTGCGGCCGGATCGGGCGGTCACGGAAAAACTCTTCGATTGGCCCGGCGATCCCGGCCCGGACGGCGACGGTCTGCCATTGCGGTTCGCCGGGGCGCTGCACGCCCTCAAGCTGCGCCGCGAGGACCGGATGGCCGCCGCCTGGCCTCCGGAGGAGGCGGGCGACGAAGCGGTCTGGAGCGCGGTGGAATGGGCGATCGACGAACGTTCGGAATTCATCTCCGAATTCCTGCGCTCCCCACCGCAGACCAACGAGGTGCGGCGGTCCGCGGCGCTGTTGTCGGCCGCGGCCGAGGCCCTCGCCGTCCACGAGAAACCTCTCGTGATCAGCGAACTCGGGGCCAGCGCCGGATTGAACCTGTGCTTCGACCGCTACGCGCTGGCGGAGGGCGGCCTCGGATCCCCCGATCCCGCGTTGTCACTGACGCCAGAGATTCGCGGTCGGAACCCTCGACCCGCCAAGCCCCGGATCGTCGACGCGGAGGGCGTCGACCTTCGTCCAGCGGATCGTGGGAGCCAAGCGGGACAAAACCGGCTGCTCGCCTATCTCTGGCCGGATCAACCGGATCGTGAGCGGCTGACGCGGGCGGCCATGCGCGTGGCGGATTGGCCGGTCGTCGCCGGTGACGCGGCCGGCTGGCTGGAAAAGCGTCTCGCCCGGAAACGCCCCGGACATCTTCACCTCGTGACCCACACGATCGCTTGGCAGTACTTCAACCCGGAAACCCGGGCGCGGTGTCTCGCGGCGATGGGGACGGCGGGCGCGGTCGCCGACTCCGAAGCGCCGCTCGGGCGGATCGCGATGGAAAGCGACGACTCCACGCCGGGAGCCCGTCTCGACCTGACGCTTTGGCCGGGCGGCGAAACCCGCGTCCTCGGACGGGTGGACCACCACGGCAGATGGATCGATCTCATCTGAACCGCCGCCCGGCGCGGCGCCGCGCGGCCATGAAATCAAATCCGGAGGACACGGATATGGACAAGGATCCCCCGATCAACGTGCTGGGCACCGAATTGGAACCCTGTTCCACCAGTCCGGTTACGGGGTTCTTCCGGGATGGGCTGTGCAACACCTGCGACGCCGACGAGGGCAGCCACACGGTCTGCGCCGAGATGACCGCGGAATTCCTCGCCTACTCGAAATACGTGGGAAACGACCTGTCCACGCCGCGTCCGGAATTCGGGTTCGGCGGACTGAAGGCGGGTGACCGATGGTGCCTGTGCGCGGGTCGGTTCCTGCAAGCCGCGGACGAGGGGCTTGGGCCTCGCGTCCGCCTGGCCTCGACCCATCACCGCGCGTTGGAGGTGATTCCCCTGAAAACACTGCGAGCCCATGCGCACGGCGGGGAGAAGGGCAAGGAGGGCGACCGGTAGGTTTCGCCGGTCATCCCTGAACGGAATTCGGCTTCGGACGGCCCCGCAGGCACGGCCCTCGGCCTCCCTCCGTGCGGAATGTTCCGCCTCGCCGCGCCAAACCATCAGATGGTTCGGATCGGACGGAACCGCTCAGCGAACCGTTCGGCACCCTGCGACGAGATTAACCGGTTCCGCCGCCACTGGAGGCCGTCTCTGGGCAGTGTCTGGCCAACGGCGGCGCGTTCTTGCAATCACGGCTTCATACGGAAGTGACCCGCCACAGTTAATATCCCTTCCGTGCCGCCTGCTGTTGCCGTTGCGTCGGAGACCGCCACGAGCCTCGCTCAATCGGAGATGGAACACCGGAACATCGGACCCACACCAGCCGCGAAGGTCGCGTAACCGGAAAATTTCGTCTTGCAGAAGCAAAATTCCCTCGATAGGAAGCTAGGAATCCGCAGCTCACAACAGACTTGACCCGCCTCGCATGACACAAGACCTCGCCAGCCTGATTCTTTCCCTAACACCGGAAAACGGCTCAGCCGTGGGCAATGTTACCATGTTGACCGCGCTTCGGAAGCACCTTCCGGACTTGTCTGAAGGCGACTATCGTGCGACGCGCGATGACATGGTCCGCAGTGGCATCCTCGAACGAGGCAGAGGGCGCGGTGGCTCGATCCGCCGCACCGGCGAACAAGCAGAGACAGGAGATCCCGCACCCGCGCCCGGACCCGCAAGTTCAAAGAAGAAGCATGGTGCTCCAAAGCAGGTGCTTAGCTACCATCATGAACAGACTCGGGTGAACAACCCCGAGGTTGGCATGGTCCATGCCAACACTGATCCGGATGGAGGAAAGGCGGTTTGGGACTACGACCCCCATCTCGATCCAATATTGAATTTCGACAGTGCGCGGGGGGGAATCGAGCGGCTGATTGACGACGCGATCGGGGAGGAAGATCCTGAACTGATGACGGATGCCCTGTTGGAATTGAAGCGACTTCAGATCCCTTATCTGAACTGGACTGGCAAGGCGGAGCGGACAAACTTTGAAGTCGATACTGTCTCGCTCCATGTTCATGAAAGGGTGGACACCGCAACGGTCTTGGCCAACGTGGCCAAGGAATTTGAAGGGGGGGGGGGGGCAGACCCGACAGCCGGACCTGTTCCCGCAGGCGTTTGAGAACTTGCCCCTTCGCAAGGCGATAGATTTTTACAAGCACGAAAAAGGCTGGGCAAATCGACTGGTGACCGGAGATTCGCTCCTTGTAATGAATTCACTTCTTGTAAAGGAGGGAATGAGGGGCCAAATTCAAATGATTTACATAGATCCCCCCTATGGAATAAAATATGGATCGAATTTTCAACCATTCACGAACAAACGGGATGTGAAGGACAGATCTGATAAAGATTTGACTCAAGAACCAGAAATGATCAAGGCATTTCGAGATACTTGGGAGCTCGGAATTCACTCCTACCTAACCTATCTACGGGACAGGCTAGTGATGGCACGAGAATTACTTTCGGAAAGTGGATCGGTTTTTGTTCAAATATCAGATGACAATTTACATTATGTAACGCAATTGATGACAGAAGTTTTTGGCGCGAAAAATTACATCAGCTTGATTACTTTCAAAAAGACTACGGGGTCAACGTCAAACTTGCTTTCAAGCGTGTCGGATTACATTATTTGGTTCTCCAAAAATAAGGACAACTTGAAATACAACCAATTATACTTTGAAAAAGAGATTGGAGGCCGCGGAGGCGGAGGTTATACGCGTATTGAACTCCCTAACCTCGAGAGGAGATCCATGACAGAAAAAGAAAAAGAGGATCACTCTAACATTCCGAATGGAGCGCGTGTCTTTACCGTTGATAACTTAACAAGCCAAAGTCCCGGAACGAGATATAACGTAGAGTTCCAAGGAAAAAAATTCTATCCAAAAGGTTATTGGAAAACAGAGGAAAGCCTAATGCCGCGCTTAATCAAGGCTGGTCGTGTGAATGGACCTAAATCAGTTTTAAACTACGTTCGGTTCTTTGAAGATTTTCCGGCATTTCAAGTAACCAACAATTGGGACGACACCACAATATTTGCCTCCGACAAGAAATATGTGGTTGAGACCTCCGTCAAAGTTATCGAGAGGTGTATTCTAATGTGCACTGACCCCGGAGACTTGATATTCGATCCTACTTGTGGGTCAGGTACCACCGCCTATTCTGCAGAAAAATGGGGACGCCGTTGGATTACTTGCGACACTTCCCGTGTTGCGGTTGCGCTGACCAAGCAACGCTTGGTGACGGCGTCCTTTGATTACCACACGTTGCGTTATCCCGAAGAGGGTGTGAAAGCAGGGTTTATTTACGAAACTGTTCAACATATTACGCTGAAGAGCATCGCCAACAATGTCGACATAGATTTGATATATGATGAAGGGCGGCCAAAAATTGAATCGGCCTTGAAGAATCTGAATGATGCACTTACAGGTAATCCCTCAAAATCATTCAAGATCACATTGGGTGCACGCAAAGGAAAATCCGTGGACTTTTCCAAAGGTGATATCCTGCATGAATGGGAGGTTCCATTCGTATGGGTGGAGGATTGGCCAGAAATTGCCTATGATCATTTTGCACTGTTTCATTCATGCCGCCAAGAAACGCAAAGGAAAATTGATCAATCAATCAGTGATCACGCCGAACGGGAAACGCTATATGATAAACCGCGAACTGACAATACAAAAATTCGTATTTGTGGCCCGTTTTCGGTTGAAGCGGTTCCAGCTCCAACTGTAATGTCCTTGGACAATTCCACTACAGAGCAGGAGGTGGATGAGACGATTGCAAGGTCCGGTGAAACATTCCGTCAGAATGCATGGATAGATGAGCTTTTGACTACGGGAGTTCGCGGCAAGGGAGGCGACGTGATTCACTTCTCAGACTTTGAGACACTTCCCGGCCTTCGTTACATTCATGCAAATGGATACTTAGAGAAAACTGGTGAACGCGTTGTCGCAAGTTTTGGCCCAGAACATGCCGCATTGGAGCAGCGGCAAGTGGAACTTGCCTTGACAGATGCACAGGTGCTAAGGCCAACTCCGTCATTTATTTTGTTTTGCGCATTCACCTTCGACCCGGAAGCCGCCAAAGACATTGATGAAGTGAGCTGGCCAGGAGTGACGCTATTGAAGGCGCAGATGAATAGCGATTTGCTGACCAAAGATTTGAGGAATAAACGCGCATCAAATGAATCATTCTGGCTTATAGGTCAGCCGGATATTGAATTGCGTAAGAGATCAGATGGATTTTTGGAGGTGGAGGTGCGCGGATTCGATTATTTTGATACAACGGCAAGCAATGTCGTATCGGGCGGTTCCGGGCAAATCGCAATGTGGTCCTTGGATATTGACTATGATGGGCGCTCTTTGATGCCGAATCAAATATTCTTTCCGATGGAAGGCTCCAAGGGCGGATGGAATCAGCTTCGGAAAACAGTGAGGGCTGAACTGAATGAGGAATCTTTGGAATATTTTCATGGAACAGTCTCTTTACCCTTTGAAAGTGGAGAATACGGCCGGATCGCGGTAAAGATTGTGGATGATCGCGGAATCGAATCCATCAAAATTATTCAGCTGGAAGGGTGATACAATGTCCCTCATCATCAACAAGGCTCACGAAGCGCCGAAATTTCATCACCACCACGTGCGTGGTAAACTGAAGAAAGTCGAGGGGCGGAGGCCGGCAAGCTACGATATTTTCGACCCGATCAACAACACTCAGCGTACTGAACCTTTAGACAGGGTCAATGCGATTCGGACGCGCGTTGATCAGTGGCGACAGGACGGGTGGCCCGGCGTGACCATTGTCACCCGGGAACTTCTGGAACATTGGTATGATTCAGATGCACGGTCAACCGCCTTGTACTTTTGCCAGGTCGAGGCAATCGAAACCTTGATATGGTGGGTGGAGAGCACAGACGCCTATAAGCAGGGAATTGAAATTCCTGGAGACGGGGGGCCATGGGAACGACTCTGCAACAAAATGGCAACTGGAACTGGAAAGACAATAGTGATGGGAATGATCATTACATGGCAAGTCTTGAACGCGCTGACTTATCCCAAAAGGAATAAGGATTTTAGCCGCGGAATTTTAGTTGTCGCTCCGGGATTGACTGTGAAGGAAAGGTTGAGGGTCTTGATTCCCAGTGAAGGAAGCTGCTATGATGAATTCAACCTATGTCCATCGGAGGCCATGCGTCAAAAGCTAAACCAAGCGGAGGTTTGGGTTGAGAATTGGCATGCGTTGATGCCAATGAAAGATGCTAAGCGTTCCATTGTGAAGAAGGGGAGAGAATCAGACGAGGCATTCGCTCGCAGAGTATTGGATAGATTGGCTGACTACAAGGATATCGTTGTCATCAATGATGAAGCTCATCACGCGTATCGAAAGCCGCCGGAATTGAAAATTAGCAAGAAAAGAGCCAATGAACAGGGCATTGACCTTGATGAGGCAACACGGTGGATCGAGGGATTGGATCGCATTCACAAGACAAGGCGCATTCAGAGATGCTTCGATCTTTCGGCGACACCATTCGCGCCAACCGGCAAGAAGAATGTTGACATGGCTTTGTTCGGATGGATTGTATCTGATTTTGGATTGAATGATGCCATTGAGGCGGGGTTAGTGAAGACTCCGCGCGTAGTTGTCCGAGATGGCGCTCATCCGGATACAGAAACTTTACGGCCAAAGCTCTACCACATATACCGTGATCCAGAAGTTTCCGAAGACTTAAATAGAAGTTCAGCGAAGCCTGACGAGACTCTGCCAGAGCTGGTTCAAAGCGCATACACAATTCTTGGCGCGGACTGGGTCAGCACATCTCGGCAGTGGAAAGAGCTGAACCATCCTTCACCTCCCGTTATGCTCACGGTTTGCAACCGCACGGAAACAGCGGCTAGAATTGAGAATTACTTCAATAGCGGGAGCGCCCTTTGGGCGGACCTACATGCTCCCAATAAAACATTACGGGTCGATTCAAAGGTACTTGGAAGGGCTGAAATTGGTGAAAATTCGGCAATCGATAAAGATTATGAATCGCGCTTGAGGGCAATTATTAATGCGGCCGATATTCCGGAATCGCGTCGGAAGCACCTACTGGGAAAGAAAAAGGAAGAACTCTTACGGGAAATTGTCGACAGCGTTGGGAAGAGGGCGTCGGCGGGACAGGGCTTGCAGAATGTTATATCTGTCGCGATGCTTTCCGAGGGTTGGGACGCCAAGAATGTTACACATATCATGGGCTTAAGAGCTTTCAGCTCACAACTTCTTTGTGAGCAGGTGGTTGGTCGTGGACTGCGTCGGGTCTCTTATGATAAAGATGAAAACGGTTTGTTTTATCCCGAATACGTCAACATATTTGGTGTTCCCCTGTCAATATCGGAATCAGAGGAAGGAGGTGAACCGCCCGCCCCACCGAAACCCGCCACGCAGATCGAGGTTGTTCCCGAACGATCCCGGTTCGAGATTACTTGGCCAAATGTTTTGAGAGTCGAAACTGTGGTGACGCCTCAATTGAATATAGATTGGGAGGCTGTGAAGCCGCTTGAAATTGATCCGAATAGTACGAGAATCAATGTAGATATCGCATCCGCGCTTGGGGGAGCCACGGATTTGACGAAGGTCACCAGGATACAACTGGAAAAATTATCAAAAGAATTTCGACTTCAGCGCTTGATTTTTTTGGCGGCTAAAGAAACTTTTCTTGAGTCAAGGATAAGTTTTTCTGGATCAACTGGATATTTGGCAATGCAAATGGTTAAGATGGTGGAACAATTCCTTGAATCAAACCTCGTAAACATGCCACTTCTATTCGAATCTGATGAAATCCGCCGCCAAATATTGATCGCAATGAATATGAATGATGTGGTGAATCATGTCCTGACTTATGTAACAGAGCAGAGTACTGAACGGTTAATTCTGGTATTCAACGATGATAATCCAATCGGCATGACCGGAAAAATGCGAACATGGCACACAACCAAGCCTTGCGAACCGACGACAAAATCACACATTAGTCATATGGTGCAGGATTCTAAGTGGGAAGGCACTGCAGCAAATATTTTGGAAACGAACGCTCACGTTCACTCTTACGCGAAGAACGATCATCTTGATTTTCATATTCAGTATTTGTGGAGAGGTTCTCGGCGAAGGTATTTCCCTGACTTTCTTGTTCGCTTATCTAATGGAAGTACTTTAGTTCTTGAAATCAAGGGAATGGATAGTTCTAGAGACAGGGAGAAGAGGGCTGCTCTGGATGAATGGATTCGCGCCATCAATACATTCGGCAGATTTGGAAGATGGACGTGGGACGTAGCATTTGATCCAAATGCCGTACAGGGTATTATCTTGAATCATGCTGGAATATCTGAGTGAATGGAGTCAATTTCAATCTTTACACTGATCGGAAATCTTCGGATTCTTGTCTCACATATCAATCGTTTGGAATTCGTCTAGGGATTATTTACACCCGTCTCTGCGATTTGGAGCTGTAATTTCAATTTTCGTATTCTTATGTCTGCTGATATCTGATTCAACATTGAGAATGGTGTTTCAGATAAATGGACCTCGACACAGGACCGCGGTCCCCCGCTGGCGAGGACAATGCGTGTTCTTCCACAGGGAAAGGGGCAGCGATAAAACCATCAAGAATAATCGACTATTCCCGGAGTCAATTCCTCGGATTTTTTACACTGTTTGTCCGTAGCCAAATTATCCTGGGATGTTCGGAAAGTGGAACTCCGTCCAACAATGGCATCGTAGGTGGACAAAGTTGATTCTATTGCACTTATTTTCATGACATATTTCGGGGTGAACGCCTTCAAGTACGTGATGATCGATGGTACTATCCGACTATCCGCCGCGATCACCAAAGGGCCGCACGTGCCAAGAAAGATCTTGCCCCACAGTTCTTCGGTCGAGACCGCAGTGAGTTGGCCACCAATATCGCTTCGCTGGACAATTCACTCGGTAAGTTGAATGATTTCCGCCGCTCCCCGTCAGGCGCACGAGCCGAAGGCGTTAGATTCGCTAATCGATGACGTCTTGATCACATCGCACAACGCGGACAAAATATTAGGCGCCAACTGTCTGCTGGTCAATCTCGCTAAAATGAATCCAAAGGTGAAGGTGGTGATTCCGCCCATATCCAGCTTCTAGAAACGGACTGCCATGATGCGAGATGTTCAAATTGTGTCACTGGATCGAGATTTTCTTCGCAAGCATGAAAGTATACAGGGGCATCGCGACGAGGCACAACAATTCCGACAACAGCTACGCTGCCGCTGGTACTTTGCGGGCATGAAAACTTACGAAATGAATGTTTACTGCCCCTAAGCCAAATTAATGAGTCCTTACCCTAGGGAGGCATTTCAGCACTCGGCCATGTCCATGCCCAGAGCCTTGGCCACGGTAAAGATATCCTTGTCTCCCCGACCACACATGTTCATGCAGATCAGGTGGTCGCGAGGCAGGTCAGGTGCGATCTTCATCACATGAGCCAGCGCGTGCGATGGCTCCAGCGCGGGGATGATACCCTCCCGCTCGCAACAGAATTGGAAGGCTCCGAGCGCCTCGTCATCGGTGACCGACACATACCTTGCCCGCCCGACGTCGTGGAGCCACGAGTGTTCCGGCCCGATTCCGGGATAATCGAGGCCCGCCGAGATGGAGAAGCCTTCCAAAATCTGTCCGTCGTCGTCCTGCAGGAGATAGGTGCGGTTGCCGTGGAGCACCCCCGGGCGTCCCCCGGTGAGCGAGGCGCAGTGCTGCATTTTGTCATCGACGCCCTTGCCGCCCGCCTCGACGCCGATGATTTCGACCGACGGGTCGTCGAGAAAGGGGTGGAACAACCCCATGGCGTTGGACCCGCCTCCGATCGCCGCGACGAGCGTGTCGGGCAACCGCCCCTCCGCCTCCATCATCTGGGCTTTAGCCTCTTCGCCGATGACCGATTGGAAATCGCGTACCATCGCCGGGTAGGGATGCGGGCCGGCGACGGTGCCGATGCAGTAGAAAGTGTCCCGTACGTTCGTCACCCAGTCCCTCAGAGCGTCGTTCATCGCGTCCTTCAACGTGCCGCGGCCAGACGTGACCGGGATTACCTCCGCTCCGAGAAGCTTCATGCGGAACACGTTGGGGCGCTGGCGCTCAACATCATGAGTTCCCATGTAGACGACGCACTTGATGCCGAATTTCGCGCAGACGGTGGCGGTGGCCACGCCGTGCTGGCCCGCCCCGGTCTCGGCGATGATCCGGGTCTTGCCCATCCGCCTGGCGAGGATGATCTGGCCCAGCACGTTGTTGATCTTGTGCGCGCCGGTATGGTTGAGCTCGTCGCGCTTCATGTAGACCTTGGCCCCGCCCAACCGCTCCGTCACGCGCTCCGCGAAGTAGAGTGGCGAGGGGCGTCCGACGTAGTGGGTTCCGAGGCGCGCCATCTCGTCCCGAAAGTCGGGATCGGTTTTCGCCTTCTCGTACTCCGCCTCGAGATCGAGGATGAGCGGCATGAGGGTTTCGGACACGAATCGGCCACCGAAGTCGCCGAAGCGGCCGTTTTCATCCGGCCCGGCCGTGAAGGAGTTCGGATGATCTTTGGCCATGTGGGCCTCCAGTGGCTACGTTGACCTGATACCCAATTCGCGGTGGAACGGCAAGAGGGTCGCCTATCCGGGTCGGCCAGGAGCGGCGGGACTTCCGCGCCTCACCTCCGATGCACCTCCCGTGAGTTCCAAATCTTCGGATTATTCGGAGTCGTCTCCGCAAAGACCGGATGGCCCCGAATCAGCGCCTCCACCTCGCGCTGGTCCTGTTGTGCGTGGAGCGTGCCGCCCCATCCGCGGCGTCAAAACGCCCGCGTTCACCTGCCCCCTCGAGCGGGAACACACGTTTGGGAACACCGAATTGGGGGCTCGGGAATCCCGCCCTCATCGGCACGGGGGACGCGCTGGCCGGCGGAAGTCCACACCTCGCGCCGGTTTCAAGTTCCGTATGCACGGCGCGCACGCCGTCGTATTCACCGCGGCGATATTCTTGCCGCCATCGGGATGCCAGGCGTATGAATACAGGGCATGGAAATTTGGGATACACGACCGGAGACCGTCATGGTCGATCATTCAAGCTGGAGGGCGTGGCGGGACCGGATGCGCGACGACGGTGAATCTGCGCTTCGTGACCTGCTCGAAGGCAAGGTATCCCTTGGCTCCCTCACCACCGCCGAACCCGTGGACGCGGTGGACACGATCATGTACTTGGATGGGGTCGATCCCGAGATCGCCCGCGGACTTGACCAAGCCTGCGCGGACCTCTGCGCCGACTTTCACTCCAAGCTATCATCACGGAAAGGCGTCGAATCCGAAATCGAGATCCGGAAATTCGCGGATTTGATCGCGATCATTCGACGGCTACTCCCCGAACGAACCGTGGTGGATTTTCATCGCCGGTTCGGCCACTGGAATCGATATTTCGAGAAACTCGCTATAGACAGACAACCAGACCTGCGGTTCGATCACTTCCAAATCCTCGCGCTCAGCCAGAACTTCGCCGCAAAACATGGCGTTGACGTTTCCGGATTACCCGAATTCTGGATTTCAATTTGCGCTGAAAGCGGCGGTGATGGTCGTTACCCCAAAGAATTCATGTGGGTGGGCATGTTGGGACTCCGCTACCTGCCGCTGGGAGGTGATGTGGATGCGAAAATAAGTTTTTCTCTACGGGCACTTGCGCGGTGGGCTACGACACGGAAACCCGGCGAGATGGAATTCAAGAGCAACTGGAGCCTGCTTCAAGCCTACTTCCCCCACGATCCCGGATTCTGGAAGAGGAGTGTTCAAAACGCCATCTTGATCGAAAGGGGCGACCCGGATTCAGAATCAGGCAATACCAATATTCCAATCATGCGGTGGTGGTTGGAGGATATTATCCGATCGGAAAAGAAATTCAAGCAGGAGAAGGTGCGCGCGACCACATCGCGCGCGAATGAGGGCGCAAACCCACGGAGCCGGTGAATGAGGCGCGGACTCACGGAGCCGATGAATTGTCCAGCTCCGAAAATACTTTGAATCCTCGATTACGATAGAAACGCGGTGAATCCCTCCCAATGGCAACGGCGACCCAAAGTGGCCCGTGCCTACGCCTGCGACGATCATTCATGTCCGTCCACCGTGAACCCTCCGCCCTCCGACCCAGGTGCCAATGATTTTACCCTGCATCCGCGCTTCGTCGAACGGGGTGTTCTTGGATTTCGACAGCAACGAAAACCGTTCGCGGACGTAGGGAACATCCGGGTCGAACAGAATCAGGTCGGCGGGCGCGCCGACCGCCAGCCGACCCTGCGGCAGGCCGAGTCGCCGCGCCGGATTGAGGGTCATCGTACGAATGAGGCGCGGCAGCTCGATGTCGCCCGAGTGGACGAGCCTCAGCGCGGCTGACAGAAGCGTCTCCAAGCCCACCGCGCCAGAAGCGGCCTGCTCGAACGGCAGGCGCTTCGATTCCTCGTCCTGCGGTGTGTGCATCGACGAGACGATGTCGATCAGACCCGAGGCGAGGGCCTCCACCATGGCGCGCCGGTCGTCCTCCGCCCGGAGCGGAGGCTTGATCTTGAAGAACGTGCGGTAGGGACCGATATCGAATTCGTTGAGCGTGAGATGATGAACGTTCACGCCCGCGCTAACGTCGAGTCCGGAGGACTTGGCCCTCTCCAACGCCGGAAGGGCCACCTCCGTGGACAGATTGTCGGCGTGGTAGCGGGCTCCCGTCATCTCCACCAACGCGAGATCGCGCTCCAAGCCCATCCGCTCCGCCATGCGGGACACGGCGGGCAGGCCTCGCAGCGAAGCGAACTTGCCCGATGTCGCAGTCGCCCCGTCCGACAGGGCCGGATCCTGCGGGTGCCCCATCACCAAGGCTCCGAGGCCGGTCGCGTATGTCAGGCAGCGACTCAGGAGTTTCGTGGGCGCGACGGCGTCGCAATCCGTGAAGGCCACCGCGCCCGCGTCAGACAGGAATCCGATCTCCGTCATTTCCTTTCCGCCGCGGCCCTTCGTCAGCGCGGCCATGTGCAGAACGCGCACCGGGGCCGCCTCGTTCGCCCGTCGCATGGCGAACTCGAGCGTCTCCGGATTGTCGACCGTGGGCACCGTGTCGGGACGGGTCACCATCGTCGTGACGCCTCCCGCGGCGGCGGCGGCTCCCGCGGTGCGGAAGCTTTCCTTGTGCCGCTCCCCCGGTTCGCCGATCTTGACCCCGATATCCACGAGGCCGGGCGAAAGGCGGAGGTGTCCCGCGCCGTCGATGACCTCATCAGCGGTCGGGGCGTCGCCCGATCCGGTTTCCGCGATCAAGCCGTCACTGACCAGCAGCCAGCCCGGGGTGTCGGTCAACGCTTCGGGATCGATCAGCCGAACATCCCGGAAAAGGATTGAATTCATTGGTTGTCCTTCCCTTGCTGGAGCGGGGCCCGGCGGGACGGAATTTCCGAATCGCGGAATCCCGTCGTCTTCCCGCGCGCCGGCCAAAACTCCCCGGCTCCGGTCTCGGTGGCGCGCGGAATCCGACCGGAACGAATCACGCCTCCTCCGTTCTCCGCGCTCATGCACCCACTCCTCGGAATCCCGCCATCGCCCCGCGCGCCGGCCAAAGCTCCCCGGCTCCGGTCTCGGTGACGCGCGGCATCCGACCAGAACGAATCACGCCTCCTCCGTTCTCCGCGCTCAAGCACCCACTCCTCGGAATACCGCCATCGCACCGCACGCTGGCCAAAGCTCCCCGGCTCCGGTCTCGGTGGCTCGCGGCATCCGACCGGAACGAATCACTCCTCCTCCGTTCTCCGCGCTCATGCACCCACTCCTCGGATTCCCGCCATCGCCCCGCGCGCCGGCCAAAGCTCCCCGGCTCCGGTCTCGGTGGCGCGCGGCATCCGACTGGAACGATTCACTCCTCCTCCGGACTCCGCGCTCATGCACCCACTCCTCGGAATCCCGCCATCGGCCCGCGCGCCGGCCGGCAAGACCTTCGAGATCATCGAGCTGAAGCGCGAACATCTCCCGGAGAGCCCACGCAGC
>JANQKA010000532.1 GCA_028281405.1 Hasllibacter sp.
CGGACCCCGGTGCCACCGGCGGTCCCCCGCGACACCGACGGGCATCCCCGATTCGGAGCTTCCGGGAGCGATTCGCTTCCCGAACGGCGATGATCCGGAATTTCCCGCATCTACATATTGCGAAACATGAATATGTTGGCTAACCCCGCGCATACGGACTATCGGTTCACCCGCGCGGCGTTCGCGGGAAGCCGCCGAAGCATCGGCCGGCACGTCGTCATCCCCTCCGGGGGAGGGACGCGCCGGACCACCAAAGGAGTAACAAATGGCAGACGCAGCCCTTCACCACGACGGACATCACGACGAGCGGGGCTTCTTCACCCGTTGGTTCATGTCCACCAACCACAAGGACATCGGCATACTCTATCTGGTCGTTTCGGGCCTCGCCGGTTTCGTTTCCGTGGCCTTCACGGTCTACATGCGCATGGAGCTCATGGAGCCCGGCGTGCAGTACATGTGCCTGGAGGGAGCGCGCCTCGCCGCCGCGTCGGCGGGCGATTGCACCCCGAACGGGCACATGTGGAACGTGCTGGTCACGGGCCACGGCATCCTGATGATGTTCTTCGTCGTCATTCCCGCGCTCTTCGGCGGCTTCGGCAATTACTTCATGCCCCTGCACATCGGCGCGCCGGACATGGCCTTCCCGCGTCTGAACAACCTCTCCTTCTGGCTCTACACAGCCGGCACCACCCTTGCGGTCTGCTCGATCTTCGCCCCGGGCGGCAACGGCCAAACCGGCTCCGGCATCGGTTGGGTGCTCTACCCGCCACTGGCCACCTCCGAGCAGGGAATATCGACCGACCTCGCCATCTTCGCGGTGCACGTCTCCGGCGCCTCGTCGATCCTCGGCGCGATCAACATGATCACGACATTCCTCAACATGCGCGCGCCAGGCATGACGCTGCACAAGGTGCCCCTGTTCCCGTGGTCCATCTTCGTGACCGCCTGGCTGATCCTGCTGTCCCTGCCCGTCCTCGCGGGCGCGATCACCATGCTGCTGACCGACCGCAATTTCGGCACCACGTTCTTCGACCCGGCGGGCGGCGGCGATCCCATCCTCTACCAGCACATCCTGTGGTTCTTCGGCCATCCCGAGGTCTACATCGTGATCGTGCCGGCCTTCGGCATCGTCTCCCACGTGATCTCGACGTTCTCGCGCAAGCCCGTGTTCGGTTACCTTCCCATGGTCTACGCCATGGTGGCGATCGGCGCCCTCGGCTTCGTGGTCTGGGCCCACCACATGTACACCGTCGGAATGTCCCTGACCCAGCAGTCCTACTTCATGCTTGCGACCATGGTCATCGCGGTTCCAACCGGCGTCAAAATCTTCTCCTGGATCGCGACGATGTGGGGCGGCTCGGTCGAGTTCAAAACGCCGATGCTCTGGGCCTTCGGCTTCCTGTTCCTCTTCACCGTGGGCGGCGTGACGGGCATCGTGCTCTCGCAGGCCGGAGTCGACCGCGCCTACCACGACACCTACTACGTGGTCGCGCACTTCCACTACGTGATGTCGCTCGGAGCCGTGTTCGGGATCTTCGCGGGCATCTACTACTGGTTCGGCAAGATGACGGGCCGCCAATACCCGGAGTGGGCCGGAAAGTTGCACTTCTGGACCTTCTTCATCGGCACCAACATCACGTTCTTCCCCCAGCACTTCCTGGGACGCCAGGGCATGCCGCGGCGCTACATCGACTACCCGGAGGCGTTCGCCTACTGGAATTACATCTCGTCGTGGGGCGCGTTCGTCTCCTTCGCCTCCTTCGTGTTCTTCATCCTCATGATCGCCTACGCGCTGATGGCGGGCCGGAAGGTCGAGGATAGGGCCTATTGGGGCGACACCCAGACGCTCGAGTGGTCGCTGCCGAACCCGCCGCCCGAGCACACCTTCGAGACCCTGCCCACACGCGAGATGTGGGACACGCAGCATCACCACGCCGGGCACGGGGAACCGGAAGGAAAACAAGGAGCGGCCTGACCCGCCGCGCCAACCCATGTTCAAGTCGGGGGGGCCGCGCGGGCGGCCCCCCGGCACACCCCGCGACATTGTCGCTCAATCGGGACAACGCCATGCCCTATCGCTGGATCAAGCCCGACACGTCCCCCGGAATCCGTGAGAGCCGTCTTCTGCTCTGGCCAAACCGGTCGTTGCCGAACGTCGGCTTCGCCTGGACGATCGGACTCGCGGCGGGCCTGCCCGCCATCCCACTGATCGGACTTCTCGGAACCACCGCCCTGTGGGCGCTGCTGCCGTTCCTGTTGATTCCGGTCGCCGGACTATGGGTCGCCATCCGCCGAAACGACCGCGACGGCCTCCTGCGTGAGGAACTGGTGGTCGCCCGCGGAATCGTCACCCTGACCCGCACCGAACCGGACGGCGGCAGGCGGCATTGGAAGGCCAATCCGTTCCACGTCCGGGTCGATGTGAGCGACGGCCCCGTCGATTGCTATCTCACTTTGCGCGGCGGCGGCCGCGTCGTCGAACTCGGGGCCTTCCTGTCGAAAGCCGAGCGGGAGGCCTTGAAGCCATCCCTGGAGGACGAGCTCCGCGCCGCGTCCGGGTTCCATCCCGCGGCGCATCCCCGCTGAAGAGGGCGACGGGTCCGGCACCCGCACGAGGGGTGGACCATCGCGATGGCGGCGGATCCCCGCCGAAGAGGGCGACGGTTCGGGCCGCGGTTCGGGAAGTTTCAACTCCGCGCCGGTGCTGGGCTTTCCGCGCGGCGCCCCGTCGTGGCGCGGTCAGGACGCGAGTTGATTCTTCACGGCGGGCCCGACGGCGCCGAAGTCCATCCGACCGGCGTAGCGCTCCTTCAACGCGCCCATGACCTTGCCCATGTCGCGGATCGAGGCCGCGCCGGTGTTCGAGATCGCCTCGCGGATCGCCTCGTCGACCTCGTCCTGGCTGAGTTTGCGCGGCATGAACTCCTCCACGATCAGGATTTCGGACCGTTCGCGCTCGGCGAGATCCAGCCTGCCGCCCTCTTCGTAGGACCGGGCGCTCTCGTGGCGCTGCTTCACCATCTTCGCCAGGATCTCCAGAACCTCGTCGTCCCCGGCCCCCCCGGTCCTGCCCTCGCCGCGGAGCGCGATGTCGCGATCCTTGATCGCGGCGTTGATCAACCGCAGCGTCGACAGCCGCGCCTGATCCTTCTCCCGCATGGCGTCCTTCAGGGACGCGTTGATTTTCTCGCGCTTGTCCATGCGCAACTCTCCCGCCATTTCGATGATTGGGAGCGTTCCCATATCGGCA
>JANQKA010000540.1 GCA_028281405.1 Hasllibacter sp.
TGTACCAGAGTTCCGCCGGCGTGTCCTGAACGAAGTCCATGCCCGCGTGTCCGAGGATGCCGGGCAAGGCTTCGCCGTGAAAGAAATAAAGCAGGGAGAGCCCGCCGACCACGGCCAGTGGAATTCCCCAGATCCTCCAACAGAAGTAGAGGATGACCACGCAACCCATGATCGTGATCCAAGCATGGCCCGCGTCGAAAAAGAAAAGCCCGAATTCTTCCATGTTCGTCACGGCGACGTTGAACGACCACAGCGCGTAGAAGCCCGCCGCCAGCAGAACCGCGCCGAACGCCGTGACCGCGAGCGACGCCGCCCCCCCGGCAAACCGGGATATCGCCAGGTAAGAGATCGTCAGCCCGCAGGCCATCACCGCCGGGTGCAAATCGGCTGCGGGGATCACCCCGAGCGACGGCAGTGGACCGAAGTTCGGAACCGCGTTCAGAAACCCGAGCAGGGCGAACGCGAAGCCCAGCAGCACGAGTGCCCGCTCTCTGATCGAGCGCGGTTCACGTTTGGCCACCGTCATATGGAGCCTCCTTTCACGCGGCGGAACCAGCCCGGCGGGCCGGTTCCGCTCGCGCGGATGCCGCGCCTAACGCAGATGGGCCGGGATATCCACGCCGACCTCCTCGTAGTATCGGATCGCCCCCGGATGGAGCGGAGCGCTCAACGAAGCGAAGGCGTTATCCAGCGACAGCGGGGCGAGACCTCGATTGACCGAATGCGCGTCGTCCAAGTTCTCGAACATCGCCTTGGTCAGATTGTATGCCGTCCCCTCGTTCATGTCCTTGTGGACGGAAATGAACATCACGAACGCCGTGGCCAGAAGATCCTCGTCGTTGTTGACTTGATTCGCATAGCTGCCCGCGGGAACAGGGTCGGTCGTGTAGCCCGGCGTTTCCTCATACTTGTCCCAAGCCGGGGTTCCAATCACCTCTTCGGGGATCCCCAGAATTCGGAATTTCGTGGACGCCCCGAACTGTTCGATGGCGGCCGATCCGATAAATCCGGAGCGCATGAATAGGTCGAATTTGCCGTCTTCGAAGGCCTGATTCGCTGCGGACCAGGCGAGTTTGATGGCTTCGTAGTCTTCGCCGCCCTTCATGCCCGTCACGGCTTCGATCATGGCCATGGTCTGCGACGAGGCCGATCCTGCCGGCGGGCCGACGAACACGCGCTTGCCGCGCAGATCCTCCCAATCCTCGACCCCGCTGTCGGCGTAGGTCAGGGGATGGATGTGGCCGCCCAGGAAGGAAAACAGCGAGCGGATGTTACCGGACGCCTCCACCGCGCTCTCCCCCATCTGCTTGAACGGGCCGACTCCCTTGGTCATTCTGTGGAACGCGCCGGCTGGCGTGCTGGCGAGGTCGATTGCTCCCGTGGCGACCTTGAGCGCCGACCGGGTCAGCGTCTGGTCGACGTTCACGCGGATTTCGTGATCGTCCGCGGCGTATTTCGACAACAGTTGCGGCACCAGGGCCGACAGCCCGGCGGCCGATCCCCCTTCGGCCTTCAGTGTTTCACCCGCCGCAGGAGCCGCGGAGCCAAGGGTCGCGGCGGTCGCCACCGCGAGCAGGATATTGAACGGTTTCATCGTGATCTCCAGAATGATGTGCCCTACGGAGCGATGGTAAGGCACGGCGTTCAACAAGTTCAAGGTTGATTTCGTCATAAATCATCATTTATTTGCCCCACATGGATCCCAAGCACCTGTATTACCTGTCCGTGATCGTCCAGTACGGCTCGCTCAGCAAGGCGTCCGAGCATTTGGGCGTCGTCCAACCAACGCTGACGCGGGTCGTGAAGGTTCTGGAAAAAAAGGTCGGCGCGCCGTTGCTGACCCGAGGCAGGCATGGCATGTCGCCGACCGAACTCGGCGAAAATCTCGCCGCCGCCGGAAGCGCGATCGCGGAGCAGATGGAGGCCGCGGCCGGCGCGGCCGAGCGGTGGCGCTCCGGACACGGCGAAGAACTGCGCGTCGGCGTCGGTCCGATGCTGGCGCGGTGCGTCATGTCGACGCTGCTCGAGAAATTCCTCGCGGAACGCTGGCCATACCGCCTGAATCTCATCACGGCGACGGCCGGACTCCTCGTGGACCAACTCAACGCCGACCAGGTCGACGTGGTCATCGCTCCATCGCTCCTGAACCTGCATCAGGAAAGTCTGCGGCAGGAGATCGTCCTGAGGGACCGCATGGCGGTCTACGCCGGAGCCAAGTCGGACCTGCGCGGACGTCGACGCGCCATCCCCATCGAGAAACTGAACGGGCGTCCCTGGGTCGCGCCCGGCGCGTTCTCCAGCATCCACGAGTCCCCCAGGGAACTGCTCGATAATTTTGGATTGACGGAAGCCGACACGAAAGTCACCTTCACCGGCGACGTTTCGATGTGTCTGGCGTTGCTGCGGAGCACGTCCGTTCTGGTCATGCTCCCCGAAAAGCTCGCCGACGCCTGCCCCGACTTCCGAGGCCACAAACTGCGCGTCGACGCGCCGATGCCAACCCGCGACATAGCGTTCTGGTCGACCAAGGCGAACCAGGACCGACCGCAAATCCAGCACTTCAAAATGCAGGTCAAGGCATGGCTCAACAACCTGTTCGGCGACGAAGGCCCCCTTTCCACGCCATGAAGCCAGAAGTTCAAGCGCGTCCGGAGAGCCGCGAATCCCCCTTCCCCGCGGGCAACTCCCCCGCAGCACGAGGAGCGCCCGGCGAGCGGTTTCGGGATTGGCTCGCGGGTCTCAGCCACCCGCCCGCGGGCGGAACGGGCCGAGGTCATCGGGAGGAATCGGGGATCGCCGGTCGTCCCGCGGCCTCCGGATTGGCGCATCATCGCAAGGAAGGGCTCCGCGTCCTCCCCCGGTTCATCCGACGTCCTTGTGAATGACCCGAGGCAAAATCGAGTGATTGCGCAAAAGGGATGACCTTGTAATCCGGACGGGCTTGTTGGCTCCCCGCCAAGCAAAATTCCGAACGCCGCGGGACGCGGGTGTAAGCTGGGCGCGGAGCAGCTCGGTGGATTGTTCCGGGACATGGAAGCGTGATTTCGAGACGGGGCCCTTGTCGCGACCAGCGCACGCGTGTTGGCCCGAATCCGGATTCCGCGAGGTTGCGCGCCGCTTGGCTGGACGCCTAGGTTGGGAATTCCGGAGTTGGCGACCGAAACGGCTTGCCGCGGGCGACAATCCGGGTATATCGATGGTCGGAACGACTTGACAAGGACACCAGAAAGAGGGCGCGGCGTCATGGCAAGTCTTCAGGAACAGCATCAGGCGAACAGCGGACCGCCGGCGTCCATGCGCCGCCCCGGAGGTTTGTCACAAGCCCGGCGCTCGGAAAGCGACCCCATGCGGGAAGCCTACGGGCGGCGCTTGGAGTTCCTCATGTCCGAGGCGGAAGCGGAAGGTATCGTCGTGAAAGAAGGTTCCGTGCGCGAATTCTGGTCGTTCATCGGTTCTTTCCCGGTCACCAGGAAGGGTCCCCTCTTCCTCACGGACGAGGGAAACCTGAGCACCACTTGGGATGACTGGGATGACGAAGGCGAAAGCAGCATTTGGCTGGAATTCCTCGGTGACGGCGTGATTCGGCATGTGATCCTTGAGGACCAGGAAACAGATGACGCCTCAAGCGCCTGTGGTGACGACGGTCAAGAAGCCGTCACTGGGAAAATTCGGGATCTTGGTCTTGAATTCCTGTTGACTTCGTGAACGCCTTCAGCCGCCGGATGAGGCGAATGTTGTCAGGAATGCAAGGCCGGGCATAATTGAGGGGGCGGGGGGGCACCCGAGTGAGTTTTGTGTCCGCCCGAGTCACCGAGGCCACGGAGTCCCACGAACACCCGGCCATCCCGTCAGGATCCAATCGATTAAACCGTTCGCGCGCGACAACGTCTGAAATTGGTTGACCAGTCAACCATGCCGACCAACGCGCGTCCGCGAAATCCTGAACCATCACCGCCCACGGGCCAAACCGGAGTCCGCAAGAGACTGGACGCGTGAAAACCCAATGGTACCCTTCATATCCAAGCGGACATGTGGTCTCCACGCGGCCCGGGACACGG
>JANQKA010000573.1 GCA_028281405.1 Hasllibacter sp.
TCTCGGGCTCGTGGACCAGGTCGTGCCGCCCGGCCAGGCTCTCGAGGCTGCGCTGCGCGAAGGCGCGCGCCTCGCCGAAGGCCCCCCGCTGGCCTTGGCCGCGATCAAGCGCGTTCTGGCGGCATATCCCCAGGGTCTCGAGCAGGTGCTTCTGGTGGAGGCGGATCTTCAGTCCGGCCTCTTCGCTTCTGAGGACCTGCACGAGGGTCTTGAAGCCTACCGGGAGAAGCGGCCGCCGCGTTTCGAAGGCCGCTAGCCAAGCGCCGTAGCGCCGAATGCCGCGTGAGGTTTCTCGGCGCCCATTAGCCGCATCGGAGGCGATCATGTGCGTGCAAGGGCCCCGGGTCCGTGACCGGATCTTCGTAAGCGCCCCGCGGCCCGCTCCCAAAACCTCCGCATGTCCGGGGCGGAGGTAATGGAACCGGTCGAATTCGAAGCGCTGGTGCGGCGTCTCGGGCTCGATCCCGACGATCACGACCTGGATGCGCTGCACGCGGCCTACCTGATCCTGGAGGGATGGCGCGGGCGGCTCGACCGCGCCGCGGCCGCCCGCGATCCGGACCGCCCGCTTTGAGCGATCTGCACAGGCTCACCCTGCACGAGCTGTCGCGCATGATCGCCGCGCGGGATCTCAGCGCGCTGGAACTGACCGACGCGTTGATCGCCCGCTGCGAGGGCCTGGCCGAGCGGGTCCGTGCCTTCTCGGCGACGACCTTCGATCAGGCGCGCGATAGGGCGCAGGCCGCGGACGCGGAACTGGCGGCGGGGCGGCGGCGCGGCCCGCTCCATGGGATTCCGCTGGGCCTCAAGGACGCTTTCGACACCGCCGGAGTGTCGGCGACCGCCTGCTCGCGCCTCCATGCCGGTCGTGTTCCCCGGGACGACGCCGAGGCATGGCGTCGTCTGCGGGCCGCGGGCGCGGTGCTCATGGGCAAGCTTCAGTGCGCCGAGCTTTGTCTCGGCGCGCCGGGCGACGACGACTTCGTCCCCTACGCAAGGAATCCCTGGGACCCCGGCCGCACGCCGGGGGGCTCGTCGTCGGGTGCCGCGGCGGCGCTCGCCAGCGGCCTCCTTCCGGCGGCGCTCGGCACGGACACAGGCGGATCGATTCGGATTCCGGCTGCGTTCTGCGGGGTTGCGGGCCTGAAACCGACCGCCGGTCTGGTCAGTCTCGCGGGCGTCTTCCCATTGTCGCATTCGCTGGACCACGCCGGGCCAATGGCCCGAACAAGCCGGGACTGCGCCTACTTGCTGGACGCAATCGCGGGCCGCGAGGACGGGCAGGCCGCCGCCTCGGGTTTCGTCGCCGGGCTGACCGAACGTCTCGACGGGCTGCGCGTCGGCTATGTCCGGGTCTTCGCCGAGAACGGCTTCGTCGCCCCCGAACAGCGCGCGGCGACCGAGGCCGCCCTGGGCATCCTCGGCGATCTGGGCGCCGAGGTATGCGAGGTGTCGCTCCCCGATCTTTGGGACTTCACGATCTGCAATATGACGATCATGATGGCCGAAGCCTTTGACATCCACGGCGCCGACATCCGCCAGCGCGCCGGCGAGGTTGCCCGCGTCACG
>JANQKA010000592.1 GCA_028281405.1 Hasllibacter sp.
GGCGCTCTTGCGGTGGACGAAACCCTTTTCCAGGAAATCAAGGAACATCGCCTGCTGCTGGCCGTAATACTCCGGGTCGCAGGTCGCGAATTCGCGCGACCAGTCGATGGAGAGGCCCAGGGGCTTCAATTGGCTCCGCATCGCATCGATGTTCGAGTAGGTCCACTCCGCCGGGTGTCCGCCGGATGCCATCGCGGCGTTTTCCGCTGGCATTCCAAAGGCGTCCCACCCCATCGGATGCAGCACGTTGTGCCCCGTGGAGAGTTTGTAGCGCGCGATCACGTCCCCCATGGTGTAATTGCGGACGTGACCCATGTGGATGCGGCCCGACGGGTAGGGAAACATCTCGAGCACATAGTATTTGGGCTTCGAGGTGTCGCGGCCGGCGGTGAACACTCCCGCCGCCTCCCATGCCTCCCGCCACCGCGGTTCGATCGTGTTGTGGTCCATTCCGGAACCCCAGTGCCTTTCGTTCAATCGACGGCCGCGCCGCGCGCCGCCGCCCGTCGTGCCGGCCACGCGGGGACAGGCCCCCGCCGACGCGAAACCGCCGGAGCGCGGCGTCCCGCCTTCGGAAAATCGGCCTCCGGGGAGCCGCCCCGCGAACCCCGAACCTTCCGGCGGGTCGGGCCGGCCGGGGCGGGGTTCCATCTCCCCCCGCCCGGAGTGCCTCCGCGCACGAACAATCCGTTTTCGCGCGCGTCCTGGACGTCGACCTCCGGTCGAAGGCACGCGGGAGAGTAACCGTCCGCGCCAAATCCCGGAAACGCCCACTCCGTCCGACGGTCCTCCTGCAGCGTCCCGGCGGCGCCACCGGAAACATGGAAACGCGCTCCGCGCTCCCGGTCGGCGCGGCCCGCGGATGACGTGATCTGGTATCGGCGCATGCGCCGCCGTCAGTACCACGGCGCGTAGCGTGGCGGCAAGCGAGTGGCGGGGACGGAGGCATCCGCGTGGAATCCGGAGAATCCGAATCGCCCGAAGCGGTTCAAGTCCGGGGACGTGGACGCCCGCAAGCGCGGAACTCCGGGGATTGAGGCGGCCCAGGATCGCCGACGACGCGGCCAAATCGCGCGCGGACGGCGGAATTCCGGAGCCGATTCCGGAAATCGATCCGTGCCGCGGATCAACAGGGGGCGCCTCCGCGCTGAATCCGGAGAAACCGAATCGCCCGAGGCCGGTCAAGTCCGGGGACGTGGACGCGCGCAAGCGCGGAATTCCGGGGATGGAGGCGGCCCAGGGTCGCCGGCGGCGCAGCCAAGTCGCGCGCCAAAAGCGGAATTCCGGTGCCGACGCCGGAAATCGATCCGTGCCGCGGGTCGACAGGGGCGCGCCTCCGCGCTGAATCCGGAGAAACCGAATCGCCCGAGGCCGGTCAATTCCGGGGACGTGGACGCCCGCAAGCGCGGAATTCCGGGGATGGAGGCGGCCCAAGGTCGCCGGCGGCGCGGCCAAGTCGCGCGCGGACGGCGGGATACCGATGGCCGACGCCGGAAATCCACCCGTGGCGCGGACCCGCCAGGATCCGCATCCGCGCGGATCGATGCACGAAGGCGGGAAACGAATGTAGGGCCACCTATCCACGCTGGCCTTCGACGCGAATGTCCGCTCCCCATCATACCCCCGCCCGAGCCGGGCACCTCCCCCGGCCCGGCTGTTGCTCGCGCGGGCGCCGCTCCCCGGCCTTCGCCGACCGGCGCGGAGGTCGGCCTATCGGCGCGAACAAGATCCCGCGTGGCAGACAATCCCGGCGGACCTGATGGTGGACTCACGGGCGTCCGGACGCCGGTGGGCACGGGTTCTTACCGGGAGGAGATCCGCGTCGGCACCGCACCGGGAGCGCGGCGGGGGCCCTGGAAACCGCGGCCGATGGTTGGAGTGTCCACGGCCTTGCGGTTAATTTCCGCCCTCGCTACCCCGTCCGGCGGGGCGCCCGATGGTCGGCGGTCCGCCCAATTCGCGGGGCGGTGGGTTCCCGCGCGTGTTCCAGGAGACATCGGATGAATGAACCACGCCGCATCCACGACGTGCTGCCCCGCGAGCACCTCGACCGCTGGGTCTTTTTCCTGATCCTCGCCGGAGGCGCGGCGGGAATCGTGCTCATGAAGCTGCTCGACGCCCCGGCGGCGTGGGTGATCTCCTACGCCGCGGCGGTGCTGGCGTTCTACGCCTGCCTGACTCACTTCAGCGGACGCCTCCGGGTCGAGCCGGAGACGATCGGCGACAACTGCTACTACCTGGGCTTCCTGTTCACGCTCGTGAGCCTCGCCTACACCCTTTACAAAGTGGGAGCCATCACGGACGGAGGCGACCCCTCCGTCAACATCCCCGAGGTGATCTCAGGATTCGGGGTCGCCCTGTCGTCGACGATATTCGGCGTCGGACTCCGGATAATCATGATGCAGTTCCGGGTGGATTTCTACGCCAAGGACCGGGAGGTCCGGGCTGAATTGGAGAAGACGACCGGTGAATTCCGCCGGACCCTTTCGGACGCGCTGTCCCGGATGAAGTCCTTCGCCGCGGAGTCCGTGCAATTGGCGGCCGAGCGGGACGACAGGATCAGGAAATCCAGCGAAAACCTGCTGTACGACCACCAAAGCGAGCTCCAATCGTATTCGGAAGCGTTTTCGTCGCGCGTCGAGGATTTGGTCGGCGCGGCCATGAAGAACCTGATCGAGGAGATCGGAGCCGCGCTCGTCCAGAACCAAACGACGTTCCACGAGCAGATGGAGCGGATGCTGGAACAGGCCCGGACGACGAGGGAGCGCCTTCAGCAGGACGAAGGCAGGGCCTTCGACGAAATGACGACCCGGCGGACGCGGATGATCGCGGACATGGAATCCATCGAGAATCTTCAAAAATCATTTCACGGAGTGGTGCGCGACACGCTCAGGGATGTCCGGGACGTCAGGCACGAAATGCGCGCCCGGGACGCCGAGGAAATGGCCGCGTTCGTCGAGCACGGGAAACGCATGGCCGACGGCCTTGAGCGAATGGAGGGCGTCCTCAAGGGAATGGAGGACATGCTCGCCGCCCACAAAGCCGGAGTCGACGAGAATTCCCGGGCCATGGCGGATGTCGTCGACGCGCTCGCGAACCGGGTGATTCCCGCCTTGGAGGCGCTGGAGGCGGGGGAGGCGCGCGCGCGGCGTCCCGCCGACGCGGAGGCCGCCGGATCCTCCGATTCGCCCGCGGATTTCCAAGAAGGCCGGAAATCGGGATTTTTGGGATTTTGGGGATCGGATAACCGGGGAGTCGGCTGATGTCGGTGTTTTCGGGCGCCGAACGAAGCTACCGCCGGGGGGCCATCATGGGCCTCACCATGGCCGAGGTGTTGATCCTGATCGCCTTCGCCCTGCTCCTGCTGCTGATGTACTGGCAGTGGGACCGGAAGAAGGAGCGCGAAAAGACGGATGAAATCCTGTCCGAGGTCGCCGCCTTCCTGGAACTCCCGGCCGAACGGCGCGACGAGTTGGTCCGGGCGCTCGGCGACGGATCGGTGACCATCGAGGAGATGACGTCCTTCTTCACGGCCAAGGAGCAGTGGCGGTTCATCGACAGCGAGCAGTTGCGGCGCCTGCTTGACGGGGCCTCGAACCTGTCGAACGACGCGAAAAGTGATCTCGCGGGCGTGGCCGAAAACGAAAACGCCGACGAAATCCTCGGCATGCTCGGCTTGATCGAGGATCTGGTCATGAGCGGGACGACCCTGGAGGAATTGAAGGAACAATTCGATTCGGAGGACACGCTGGAGGGGATTTCCCGGAAGATCCAGGGCGCGGCGGCTCGTCGGGCCGAGCTGGCGAAAAACCTCCAGGAGAATCTGGGCGACCTCGTCGCGAGCCTCGGCGGCAGCATCGACGAGGGCGGAGTGATCGTTCTTCCCGACGGGGCCCTCTTCAAGCGGGGGAGCGCGGAGATCACGCCCCTTCTCGAGGGATTCCTGAACAACGCCTGCCGTCCCTGGCTGGAGACGCTGCGGACCTCGGACGTGAGATTCTCCGAAGTCAGGATCGAGGGACACGCCTCGTCGGAATGGAACGAGTGGCACACCGTGGAAGGCGCGTATCTGAAGAACCTCGACCTCAGCCAACTGCGCTCCCGGGCGGTACTCGGAAAATGCTTCGAGATCGTGGACGGCACGGATCTCGGGAAGTGGGCGACGAAGCACCTGATCGCCGTGGGGTATTCGTCCGTCCGCCCCGTGCTGGCCGGCGGCTCCGAGGACAGGGTCGCGTCCAGGCGGGTGGTTCTGAGCGTCACTCCGGATTCGCAGTCCCTTCTGGACGAAATCGAAATCGACGTGGGGACGGTCCTCGAGGCGCGATGATTGGATGACGCCTCCGTGGTCGTCCGCCGCGATCAACGCCCCGTGCTGGCCGGCGGTTCCGAAAACGAGGTCGCGTCCAGACGGGTGGTTCCGAGCGTCACGCCGGATTCGCGGTCCCTTCCGGACGAGATCGAAATCGACGTGGGGACGGTCCTCGAGACACGGTGATTTGATGACGCCTCCGTGGTCGTCCACCGAGACCGTCCGCCCCCTGCCCTCGGTGGCTCCGAAAGCGGGGGCGCGTCCAGACGGGGTTCCGAGAGTCACGACGGATTCGCGGTCCCTTACGGACGGGATCGAAATCGATGTGGGGACGGTTCTGGAAGCACGGTGATGAGATGACGCCTCCGCGATCTTCCGCCTCGGTCAACCGCCCGGTGCTGGCCGGCGGCTCCGAAAACGTGAACGCGTCCAGACGGGTGGTTCCGAGCGTCACGCCGGATTCGCGGTCCCTTCCGGACGAGATCGAAATCGACGTGGGGACGGTCCTTGAGGCGCGGTGATGGGATGACGCCTCCGCGATCTTCCGCCTCGGTCGACCGCACCGTGCTGGCAGGCGGTTCCGAAAACGGGGTCGCGTTCAGACGGGTGGTTCCGAGCGTCACGCCGGATTCGCGGTCCCTTCTGGACGAAATTGCAATCGATGTGGGGACGGATCTGGAAGCGCGGTGATTTGATGACGCCTCCGCGGTCGTCTGCCACGGCCGTCCGCCCCCTGCCCGCGGCGGCTCCGAAAACGGGGCCGCGTCCATACGGGCGGTTCCGAGCGTCACGCCGGATTCGCGGTCCCTTCCGGACGAGATCGAAATCGACGTGGGGACGGTCCTCGAGGCGCGGTGATTGGATGACGCTTCCGCGGTCGCCCGCCCCTTGCTGACCGGCGGCACCGAGGACAGGGTAGAATCCAGGCGTTTGGTTCCGATCGTCACGCAGGATTCGCGGCCCCCTATGGACGAGATCGAAATAGATGTGGAA
>JANQKA010000657.1 GCA_028281405.1 Hasllibacter sp.
GGTGACGACGCTGATCGCCGTGGTCACGAGGATGGCGGTCGATGACGCTCGGACGCCGACGCCGTAGTGATTGGCGATCATGTAGATGTTCCCGGCGACTGGCAGCGCGGCGGCCGCGATGGCGATGGCGGCGCCCCTCGGGTCCGCGGAGAAGATCATCAGGGCGGCGACCGCGACGGCGGCGGGATGCAGGGCGAGTTTCATGAGCGATATCCAGAGCGCGACGGCTGGCCGTTCCGCGGAACGGGTGGCGAGGGAAGCTCCGATCGCGAAGAGCGCGCCGGGAGTCGCCGCGGCGCCGAGCAGTGTGACGAAGTCGTCGAGCGGCTCCCAAAGCTCCCGTTCCGTGGCCGACCAGGCGAGGCCGGCGGCGAGCGAAACGATCATTGGATTCCTGACGAGACCCATCGCCACGGTGCCCAAAAGCCGGATGGAAATCCGCCCGCCGCGTGATCCGGTGATCAGGATCACCACGAGCGAGCCGAAGAAAAGAAGGTCGATGGAGAGAACCAGCATGACGGGGCCGACCGTCCACGGACCGAACATGGCGGCGAACATTGGCAGGCCCAGAAAACCCACGTTGCCGATGACGGCGCACTGCGCTTCGACCGCGGCGGCGTCGAGCGGGAGGCGTCGCGCCTTCGCCGCGCCGTGGCCCACGAGATAGACCGCGAGGCTCGCCGCGAAATATGCGGCGGCGAGGCGCGGCTCGAACACCTCTCCCAGCGACAGGTCGGAGGCGAAGGAGAAGATCATCGCCGAGAGCGGGAAGTGGAAGATGAATTTCGTCAGCCAGACGGTGGCCTCGGCGGTGAAAAATCCGGTTCGGCCCGCGCCGTAGCCGAGACCGATCAGCGCGAAGAACGGCAAGGTCTGGAGGAATATGTCCAGCATGTGGGCGGAGTATCCCGGTCATGCTTCCGGTGCCAGTGGTCATTTGAGCGGCATTCTTCTGACGGCGGATGAAAGGGGTGTTCCGCGGAGGGGGCGGCGGCTGGTGGCGTCAGGCGCTCCGCCGTCCATTCGCGTGCCCGCCCATCCCCGGAGATGGGGGGACCGCCTCCGGGAGCGGAGGGGAATCTTCGAGCGGGGTTCGGGGCTCGTCTCGAGGCGAATCGACGATCGGCCTCGTTCCCGTCGCCGCTCGCGGTGGACCCCTTCTTGGCGGAGGGCGCCGATTTCCGGGTGGCCGCGCGGATCCCGCCCTTTCCGGCGCGTGAGCAATCAATCACGGCGTGTCGGCGACGCCGATCGAGAAAGGCGTGGAGACAATTCGCGGTCGTGGTCGGAGGCTCGCCGCCGCCGGGGGCAAGCGACTTTGGCGATGTGTGATACGGGACCAACTCCGCCCAACTCGCCGGCGACGGCAGCGGAGCGGCGAGAATCTCATGCGTGAACGGTTTCGGGCCGACGGACCGCACACCCATTTCAGCCGTGTGGACGACGGATTGATGTTTTCCTCCTCTGGGCGACCGGCCGAAGCCGCTGGCGCGCGTGTCGGGGGACGGGGTTCCCGGGCGGTTGAACCGACCGGGGGATGAGGCGAACCAGCATGGTCGGGGCCCGCCGCGCCGTGGGCGCGCCAATGCGTGGGATTCGTTGGGTTTGAATTCCGGGTCGGTTCCTCGGCTGACCAAGCCATGCCGCACGCAGGCCCAGAGGCGGTGCCGGGACGGTGTGACGCGGAATCCGAGCCCTCTAGCCGCAGCTTGGCGAAATTTGGTGAAAACCCGGTGACGGGTTCGGGATCATTCGCTATTGTGACCGCATGAAGTTCGCGTTTTACGATCTTGAGACGACCGGGATCTCGCCCGCTTTCGATCAACCGCTACAGTTCGCCGCCATCCTGACGGACGAGCGGTTCGGGGAAATCGAGCGGGTCGAATTCCGCTGTCGGATCGCCCCGCACATCATCCCCTCTCCCCACGCGCTGGCCGTCACCGGCGTGAGCCCGGCGCGGTTGACCGATCCGTCGTTGCCGACGCTGTTCGAATTCATGGCGGAGGTGGCCGCCGTGATCAACCGCTGGGCTCCGGCGGTCTGGACCGGCTTCAACAGCATCCGCTTCGACGAGGAGGTGCTGCGTCAGGGGTTTTACCAGAATTTGCAGCCCGATGTGTACGCGACCCAGTTCAACGGAAACACCCGGTTCGACGTGTTGACCGCGCTTCAGGCGGTATGGTGCCGGCATCCCAATTTCATCAACTGGCCCGTTAATGAAAATGGGCATCCGCGGCTGAAATTGGATCGGATCGCTCCGGTGATGGGATTTGAAGGGCACAATGCGCATGACGCCCTGGGCGACGTGGAGGCGACCATCCATGTGGCCCGTGAAATCGCCACGCGCCTCCCGGAGATCTGGGGGGAGTTGCTCCAGAACCGTTTGAAAGCGCATGTCAAAGGCCGTCTTGAAAAGTTCGAGCCACTTGCGCTGATCGAACGTCACGGTCCGGAGGGGCCGGAAGCGACGATTGGCTGTTTTTGCGGTTACTCCGCGGAAAATCCGAATGAGGCGGGCTTCTTTGATCTTGGCGTGGCCGACCCGACGGCATACTGTGGGAACGCCGATAATTACGATATCTCCCCAATGGTCGAGCGAAGATCGGTTGGCGACCCGCCGGAAATCGCTCCCCCAATCATTCGTCCCTTTGCGATAAACAAGTCACCCGCCTTGCTGTCGGTGGATCGGGTCGACGCGGAGACGGCCCGGCGCTCCCGGATCATCGCGGACACGCCAAAATTCAGGTCGCGCGTAGCGCGGGCGTTGGCGGACAGGTTTCCCAGTGATCCGGACACGTCGAAGCGTCCGCTTGAACGGCAGATTTTCGACGGTTTCTACAGCCACGCCGACAAAGCTCTGCTTTCGGAATTCCAGCGCGTGGACTGGCGGAAGCGTCAGGAAATCGCCTCGAAGCTGGAGAATGTGCGCTTGCGGAGGCTTGGTCGCCGACTTGTAGCGTTCCATGCGCCAGAGCTACTCTCGCCCACCGAACAGAAACAATACCGGTCTTGGCTGCGCGAACATTGGCTCGCCCCCAAGTCTCCAGACACCGAGTGGATGACCTTGGAGAAGGCGAATGAGGCGGTTGAAGAATTGCGGGGGCGGGATACCGTCGAGCCGGGGCTCCTTGAGGAAATAGTCGCCTTCGTGGGGTCTTATGAGGCCAGGGTGCCGACTTGAAAACAGAAATCTGGGCGTGGCGAGGCCACATGCCACCGGATTGGAGATGAGGGGGCGTGATTCGGGCGGTTTCATCGCGCGTCAAGTAATCATATCGGTAAATTTTCAATTTTTTGCTCCATCCATTTTATCAAGCGGCTGGATAATCCGTCCGACAGTTTGATATTTCTTTCAGTCATTGTACTGAGAATTCTGCTTCTATCGAAAATAATATTATTTCCCTCTGCTATCTTTTTTATTCCTTCACGATCAATTACGAACGGCAGAGCCATACCGGTGCTCGGGGTAATTGCGGTGTTCAATAGCTTCCCCCATAATTTTGCGCTTGGTTCGTAAATTTTTTGCTTCCGATTCTTTCCGCTTGCGCATTGCAATAGGATTACGGGAAATGCTTCGTTGAGATCGGAATAATTCCGATAGCAGACAATATCCAAGCCTGCGTCTTTCACGTTGGATGATGTTAATTCTTTAATGTTACCTGGGCCATTGGTGTTGAGCCGAACACATATATCCTTCACCATGGAATCGAAATTTATTGGATTTTCTGGTGACCACCCTGACCTGTACACTTCCCAATCCGGTAGAAGCGCCGGACAAGATTCTTCCACGACGGATTCAAACAGGTCTCCCTGTTTGGTAGAATTTCTATCGATGCTTGCCCATTCCGGATACAGTGTGGTTAGCGAAAGCAGGATCAGAAACGATCGGACAGGCCATTTATCCCAGTTTGACGTGTCCTTAACCAAACTTTGTGATGTGACCAGGCTTTCCGGAATGCAACCACATCGCTTTCTCATCTCCACCACATCCCATCCGATTTGGGTAATTTCCTCCGCCAATTCTTGGGAATCTTCGTAAAGAACTTGGCTATCGAGAAGAACATCGACAATATCCCCCTTTCTTATTTCTCCATCGCCGAATAGAGCGGAAGCCTCTACCCAGTCACCAAAAATTTGGGGATTGACATTTGGCTTCCGCACGGAGCGATTGAAGCCAATTTCGGGGATTCTCAACATTTCACTTCGGCTCCAAATTTTTCTGAAGTAGTTCGGCCCCTGAAATAATTCGTATAGAAGCCTTCACGATGCTTTGATCGTCCTTGTATAAATGGATTGTCGACAGTGCCTGCTCCAAGCTGTGGGCGGCGTCGACCAATAATTCCAAAGTTTCGTCTCGCTCGCCTCCCGCAATTACAAAAGCCCTGTCTATATGTGGCCTGGACACACTTCGCATGTATTCCAGAGCATTATCGGACCCCAAAGCAATGCACAGCCGATCAAGATCGCGGGAATCGTTCAACACTGGTCTCTTTTCCCTACTACCAATAAACCAGAGAGCATACTCCTGTAATTGCTTAATTTTTCCAGCGCGAACCAATGGCATGACTTCGGTCGGTGCAATTCCGAATTTTTCTTCAATGCCCAAGAATCTCCGTACATTTTCGGACCTCATCGACCTCGATAGTACAAAAAATCTTTCTTGAGCCTTTTCAACGTCAATGTCCTCGACCTCTTCCATTTGCATTAGTAAGCAATGAGCGATGTAATTCTGCTCCACGGTTGGTGATTTGCTTCCAATTTTCCTCATTACCTCACGATAGTTCATGCCATTCTCGTCAATTAATTTCGCGATGAATCTGGCATTCTCAGCAGATTCCCATTCCTTGATGCCTGTAACATGTCTGAATCCGAGGAAAGCATCCGCTTCTCCACGTTCGCTCAGGAGGATGTATGGGATTTTTTCGAAGAGCTGGACTGGTTTATTCACGTCCTTAATCAACTCGCGCCATTTCGGAGCGGATTCTTCGCCATCGTAGGTTTTTTTCAATTGCTTGAGCGCAGCGACCCGCCGGTTTCCTTCGATTACGACGAGTCCGTCTCCGCCATCGATTTCCTCTATCGCGCAAAGCACGGCCTCGTGCGGCCAGAAGCCATTCTCGAGAAAGGATCTCGCCAAAACCTCCAAAGACCAATCCTTCATGCGGTCGTTGAGTGCCTCTTGGGATAGGTAAACCCCATCCGCCGATTGCCTAAGGCGGGGGTTCCGGGGGTCGAGGAATAGCTCCTTCAGGTTGGCGTACTGGATCTGGTCCGTGGCCTTTGGTTGCGCGACCCGGTTTCGACGCGGCTTTGGGGTTTGCTCGTTCTGGCTTCCCGTTGACGGCGGTATGGCCGATCTAGCGCGTCGCGCGTCTGGCTCGTCGCGTTGGGCTTGGCCTGTCATTGTGTCCTCCATCGTTCCGGAAACATTCCGCCCCGGGTTGGGACGGTGCGGTGGGTATCTTTTGATCTCGGCATTGGGCACTCGGAAGTCGAGAATAAGCCATGTATCGACCGTTGACAAGACGAAGCGGCGATGTTTTTTGAGAATTGGATGCGTGCCGCCGCGCGCGCGGTGTGGACTCTTGGTCCGTGTCCGCCGCGTGCCGCGCCTTTGTCTCGGAAGGTGCCTGCCTTTGAGTTGACGGGAGTAAAACCATGCCCGATCATAGTGAGCTTCCTCAAATATTTCAAGGCCTTGGCCACGCCGCGCCCCGCCTCAGGCGGCGAGTCCCTCAGGTTCGGGCAGGCCGTAGATGCGTCAGCAGGCGGTGACCGTGTTGGCGAGAAGGCAGGCTATGGTTATCGGTCCCACGCCGCCGGGAACGGTGGTGGTCGCGCCAGCGCGGCGGCGCGTTCCGTCGAATTCCACATCTCCCACCAGACGGGTCTTGCCCCCGCCCGTGTCGTCCCAGTTGATGTCCACGTCGATGACCGTGGCTCCCTCCTTGTTCCAACCACCCGGCACCATTTCGGGACGGCCCACCGCCGCGACCACGATATCCGCGCGCCGAACGACCTCGGGTAGATCCTTGGTGCGTGAATGCTCCACCGTGACGGTGAAACTGTCGCCCAGAAGAAGTTGCGCCATTGGCTTGCCTACGGTGTTGGAACGGTCCATCACCACCGCGTCCAATCCCGACAGCGTACCGATCCGCTCCCGCAGCATCATCGGGCATCCCAGCGGAGTGCACGGAACCATGCTCTTCTGGCCCGTGCCGAGCAGCCTGACGTTCGAGACGTGGAAGCCGTCGACATCCTTCTCCGGCGAGATGGCATTGATGACCTTGGCGTCGTCAAGATGGCCGGGCAGGGGAAGCTGCACGAGGATGCCGTGCACCGCCGGGTCGCCGTTCAACCGCTCGATCAGGTTCAGCAGATCCTTTTCGGAGGCGGTCGCGTCGAGCCGGTGTTCGAAACTGGCCATGCCCGACTCCTTGGTCCGCTTGCCCTTCGAACTGAAGTAGACTTGGCTGGCCGGATCCTCGCCCACGAGAACCACGGCCAAGCCGGGGGGCACGCCGAGATCCGTCTTGAGTCTTGTCACATGGTCCGCCACGCGTTCTGTGACTTCCGCCGCGAAGCCTTTCCCGCCGATGATTTCTGCTGTCATTGTCGTGTCCTGCTTCGGAAAATTCTGAGTTGCAAGGCGGGGCCAACTCCCGGCAAGGTGCGGGGGCGGTCCCAAAATGGATGATTCCGCGGCCAAGGGCAATCTCGGTTTCTCCGGGCCGCCGGCACTCCGGCGCCCGTCCTTCCGCGGCCCCGTCGGCCGCTCCGACCCACCGGGAACGTGCTCCGCGTGTTCGTGGCCGCCGCGGCGCGCGGGCCGGGAGGGAGCGCGGGAAAATTCATCGTCAGAACAGTCCTTCGATGTTTCCGTCCGAGTCAAGATCTATCGCCTGCGCCGCTGGCTTCGAGGAAAGGCCCGGCATCGTCATGATTCCCCCGCAGATCGCGACGACGAAGCCCGCGATCGCCGAAAGGCGGACCTCGTGGACCGGAACCGAGTGGCCGGTTGGCGCGCCGCACAGATTGGGGTCGGTGGAGAAGGAATTCTGCGTCTTCGCCATGCAGACCGGCAGCTTGACAAAGCCTTGATCTTCCCACTGTTTCAGCTGGTCACGGATCCACTTGTCCCCCAGCACCTCGTCGGACCGGAAGATCGCGGTGGCTATGCGCTAGATTTTGTTGAACAGCGCAAGATCGTCGGCGTTGAGGGACGGGAATTGCGCGGCTCCCGAAACGGCGATTTCGGCCACGCGCCGGGCCAGGTCCAAGGTGCCTTTGGACCGTCCGCCCAATGCTTGCAGAGTATCGCTTCGGAGCCTTGGCCCACGACATACTCCTTTACGGTCTCGCCTCCGCCTCGCCGTCGCCGGAGAAGTGGTTGATGGCCACGACCACCGGAACCCCGAAGGACTTCGCGTTGCCGATGTGCCGGCCGAGATTGGCGCAACCCGCGGTGACGGCGTCGACGTTCTCGATTCCGAGATCGGCCTTGGCGACGCCGCCGTTCATCTTCA
>JANQKA010000681.1 GCA_028281405.1 Hasllibacter sp.
GATTCGTTCCAACCGCCACCCACTCCCGGAGTCGAATCGTCCCCGGTGGAAGCGTCGAAACGGTCCGTCGCGGCTTCCACCGTCATCTCCGCATCGGCCGGGGACGCGCCTTCATCGGAAGTGATTCCTTGAACCGGACTCCGCGAAGCCCCGGAGCCGACGCCCGACGCGGCGAATCCGGTCCCGGAATCACGCGGTCGCGGCGATTCGTTCCGACCGCCACCCGCTCCCGGAGCCGATTCGACCCCGGTTGAAGCGTTGAACCGATCCGTCGCGGCTTCCACCGTCATCTCCGCATCGACCGGGGACGCGCCTCCATCGGAAGAGATTCCGTGAACCGAACTCCGCGAAGCCCCGGAGCCGACGCACGACGCGTCGAACCCGTTTCCGGAATCCCGAGGTCGAGTCGTTCCGTTCAACCCGCCGCCCACGCCGGGTGCCGATTCGCGTTCCGTGTGGGCGCCGATGCCGCCTTCGGGCGTGGACACCCGCAACGTCCCGGCCCCGCCGTCCCGGGCTCCGGACCCGGTCCTGTGATGCGGAATCCCCGGCGAATCGTTCCACCGGTCATTCCCCACCGAGTCCGATTCGAAACCGTTCGAGCCGCCCGACCCGGCTCCATCCGGACCATCGACGGGCATCGACGCGGGCGCCCGGAAGGAATCGGCTTCCGGGTTCTCCCCATTCGAGAGCGCGTTTCCGCCCCGACCGCCCACCGCTCCGAAAGCGGATCCCGACCGCCACGGATTGGAATTCGGATTCCGGCCATCCCCCCGGTCGGAATCGGGTTCAACGGAATCGCCGGCAGAGGCCGGTCCGGCACCGCCGGATATCTCCCCGCCCCCCGTAACCCCGATCCCCGCGAATTCCCGGGCGGAGTCCCGCGGAGGTCCGGCCACATCGTCCCGCGTGTCGGGTCCAACCACGTTCAATCCTCGCTTCAATTCGGTTTAGGGCGGGGCGCGGGCGGCACGTCCACCGCCCGCAAAACGCCTTTCAGCATAGCCTCGACGGTGGGGGATTCAACGATATCGACCAAATGACGGAAGCGTCCGCCGACCGCGTCCGCGACCGCCCCGCTCATCGCCACGATCCTCGGATCGCAGGCCGTTTCCACATGCGGAGCGAAACGCTCCGCGCTGCGGGGAGAGAACAGCGGGGCCACGATGGGCAGGGACAGGGCGGCGCGACCCTCGTCCGACAGCGGCCTCCCGACCTGTTCGTAGACGATCCGCTCCTCCACCCGCAGTCCCGCTCCCGATAGCCGTTCCGCGACCGCGCCCCTGGCGTGGGCCCCGCGGGCGTGAAGCAGCCTTCCCTCCGGACGCAGGCGCAGCAGCTCCGCGACCAGCCCATCGGCGTTTCCGCCAAGCGGAACCGCCGCGTATCCCGCGTCCCGGGCCGCGGCGGCCGTGGCGTCTCCGACGCAATAGGCGGTCCGGCCGCGGCCCGGACCCGCGCGGGGGGGCGCGTTGGGGGAGGTGAACACGAGGGCGTCGGCGTCGGGAGGGTCCGACCCGACGTACTCAATCTCCAGAAGGGGCGAGACGACGACCCGAATCCCGGGCGCGGCGCGGTTCAGGCGCCCGGCGAACTCCCGCGAAGCCGCCTCCGGGCGGGTCAATAGGACCGCGCGGCCCGCCGTGGCTCCGGGATTGTCCATGTCGCGCCCCGGTGCTACCCGTGCGCGATGCC
>JANQKA010000733.1 GCA_028281405.1 Hasllibacter sp.
AGACGAAGTAATCGTCGCCCGCCCGAAGCCCACCCGTCACGCCCTCCAACGTCAGATCGAAGTCGAACCCCCGCGCCGTGAACACGGAGTCTCCGCCCACCTCGTTGATTTCCAAATCGTCGGCGAAAAAGTCATCAGGGAAATCGAAAAATTCGATCCTGTCCTCGCCCACGACGAAGTCGGTGATCCTGTCCGTCCCGCCGTCGGGGCCGATCCGGAACGTGTCCTCCCCGCCGCCGCCGGTGAAAATCTCGCTCGCGCCGGTTCCGGTGAGTTCCTCGCCCTCGTCCGTGCCCGTCACCGTCACCTCCGCGGGTCCGGCCGGGATCGGGACGAGATCGTTCATCGGCCTTGCGGGTTCCGTCGGCGATTGCGTCAGCGCGGGAAACGCGTCGATGTTGAGGGTGAAGGAGGCCACGCCTCCCCTGTTGTCGGTCGCGATGACGAGGATCTTCTCGTCCCGTTCGCTGGTGAACGTTCCGCTCAGCACACCCGTCCGCCAGTTCATCGCGAGGCCGATATCCGCGAGTGTCCTCGTGTCGTCGATCAAATGCGCGGCGTAATGCAGCGGCACCGCGCCGTTGTCGTCGTGAAACGCGCCCTTCAGATCCTCGCTCAGCGCCGTGCCGGTCCTTTTCGGCACATTCGCCTTGTACGCCCTGTCCGCGTTCGGTGCCGTGTTTCCCCCGTCCAAACCACCGATCACATGATAGTGGTGGTCCCGCGTCAAGGGGATCGCGCCCTCGACCACCAATAGGAAGGGCGAATCCGGAATCGACAGGAACCCGTTGAAGGCGGAGTTGTCGAGGCCGGCGGGAACGGCGCCGGCTTCGAGGACATCCCTCTTGATGCCGCTGGTCGCGTCGCTGGAACGGTCGACATTCCCCAAGGCGATCGCGTCTCCCTCGTGCGGATTGAAATTCCGCAGTATGGTCGGATCGCCCATCGCGCTGTCACCGTGCCCGGTGAATATGAATATGTCCGCGCCCTTGCCGCCGTCGATAATCTGTCCGCCGCCCTTCACATGGAAGATATCCCGGCCCGGACCTCCCCGCAGGACGGTCCCGTCGTCGACGCCGATGTGAATGTTCGCCGTCTCGATCGACGCGTCCGAGAATTCGATCCGGTCGATGTCCTGAAGTTCGTCGCGGCCCTCGACCAGGCCGCCGCCCGCCATGTCCTCGACCACCAGGCGTTCTATCACGCCTCCCCCGTCGGGATCGGGCCGAGAGACGGTATCGAACAGGAAATCGCGGATTTTTCCTTCGTAGACCACCGTGTCGACATCGCCCGGACCGCCCGCGCCTTCGAGGGTGTGGCCCACGATGATGTCGTCGCCCGCGCCGCCGTGGAATTCGTCGGACCCCGCTCCTCCCGTCAGCCGGTCGTTTCCGGAGAGGCCCCTGATGACCTCGTCCCCGGATCCGCCGGTCAGAACATCCGCGCCCTCGGAGTCGGTGAGGACCAACCGATCGTCGAGATGATAATAGTCTTGCCCTTCGACGAGATCGTGATGGCCGAAGATCACCAACCTGAAGTCCTCCGTCGAGCTCTGCAGGTAGGTCAGGCGGATGCCGAGGACCGTGTCCTGGATTTGAAAGAGATCCGTCAGGCCGTCCACGCGCGCCAGCGCGATGGCGTCGCCCTCCGAAGGCCTGAAGTCCCTCAGGTCCACCGAACCGCCGAATCGGCTTTCCCCGGGGGACAGGAATTGAAAAATGTCCGCCCCCTTCCCTCCCATGAGCACCGAAGAGTGGCCGGCCCCGATGAGAACGTCTGAACCATCCCCTCCGCGGAGCGTGGCGGTTCCCTCGTCGGCGATGCGGATGTTTTCCGTCGGAATCTCGCGGTCGGTGAATTGGATCCGATCTATTCCCAGAAGCTGGTCGTGTCCGAAGTTGATCGGCGCTCCCGCCTCCAGGACATGCCCGTGATGATCCACCACCAGCCGACTGTCGTTTCCGCCCGCCCGTTCGGGATTTGGATGGGTCGTCTCTCCGAACAGAAAGTTGCGGACGCTGTCGCCGTAGACCGCGGTATCGGTGTCTCCGTCCGGGCCGTCCTCCGCCAAGGTGTGTCCGATGAGCGTGTCGTCGCCCCGTCCGCCGATGAAGAAGTCGGCGCCGGCGCCCCCGCCGAGGGTGTCGCGGCCGTCTAGCCCGTACAACCTCTGGCTGTGCGGGCCACCAAGGATTTCGTCGTCCCGGCGGGTTCCGAAGAATCCCTCACTCCGGGTCGTCAGGTCCACGGTCCCGCCATCCCCGAAGCGCAGCATTTCCACGCCCCGCAATTCGTCGCGGCCTTCGTCCTCTCCGTTCGCGCCGCCGTTCGGCGCCAGATCCTCCACCACGGCCGAGCGGATCAACCGCCCCGATTGCGCTTCGTCGGGGTAGAGGTATATCCCGATCATGTAATCCTCCACGTCGCCCGCGTAGAACGCCACGTCCCTGTCCACGGCCGATCCGGGATGGCCCCGGGATTCCCCGTATATCAGGTCGTCGCCCCCGTGGGCTTCGATCCAGTCGCTTCCTTCACCGCCGGAGACCGTGTCGTCGCCCGCGAACGCGTGGATGAAGTCGTTACCGGCGCGCCCCGAAAGCGAATCGACGCCGGGCGTGCCCAGTATGATTTCGGATTCGCCGGTTCCCTCGGGAGATCCGGACGCGGCGCCGATCCCGATTGACAGGGGCGCCTTGACCACCCCGCCGTCCTTTCCGTCCGACGCGGTGATTTCGATCCGAATGTCGGCCAAACTCGTCAACGACCCGGTGATCCGTCCGGTGTCGGCGGCGATCGTCAATCCCACCACTCCGATGTGACCCAGGAACGCGTTGTCGTCGCCGATCAGTCTCGCGGAAAAGGTCAGCTGGTCGCCGTCCGAATCCCGGAAACCGTGGCTCACGTCGAAATCCAAGACGCTGTCGGGAGTGGCGCGCACCGTCAACGGATGGGACACGACCGCGGCCACGGGACGGGCGTTCGGCGCGATCGCGAATTCCCCCGATGCGGAGCCGCCACGGCCGTCGGAGGCGGTGATTGTCACCCTCCCGGTCGTCCCGCTCCCGTAGAAGCCCGAAACCACCCCCTTGTCCGGGTCGATCGACAGGCCGAGGGCGCGCAGGCCGACCGCGGAGTAGGTCAGCGTGTCGATTTCATCATGATCGGCGAATGCCCGGGAGGCGTCGAAGGGCGTGATTTCGGTGTTGGTCGTCAATTCCCTGTCGGGCAGTTCCGCTTCCTCCACCACGGGATTCGCGTTCGCTGAAATCACGAAGCTGTCGGAGACGGAGCCGCCGACGTGCCCGTCGGACGCGGTCACCGTGATCAAGGCGTCCTCCGTTCCGGTGAATCGACCGGAGACGACTCCGTCCGAAAGCGTCAGGCCGATTTCCCGCAACCCGGTCGCCGCGTACTGAAGCCGGTCCCCCGCGTCGTCTTCGATGAAACCACCAGTGACGGAGAACGGCGTTATGTCCGCGTTCGGATTGGTCGTCAGGACCCTGTCCGCCAATGGCGCGCGCGAAATCCGGGGGGCTTGGTTGGCGTGTATGGTGAATTCGTGCGAAACTTCTCCGCCGACGTGGCCGTCGGAGGCGGTCACGGTGACCCGCACGTCGCCGGCGGTGTCGAGATTCCCCGAAAACCAGCGCCCGTCGAATGATATCCCAGTGCCCGCCAATCCCGCCGCGGCGAAGGTGAGCGTGTCGCCGTCGGGATCGTGGAACGCCCCGTCCGCGCGGAATGGAGTAATCCGGGAGTCCGTGGTGAAGGTCCTGTCCGGCAGCGACCGCGGAGTCGATTCCGGTTTCG
>JANQKA010000825.1 GCA_028281405.1 Hasllibacter sp.
AGCTCTTCGACAACCTCCTCCGTGGGGCGTCCGCGGAGGCCGCGGAAATCGATTCGCGCGTCGGCGAGGGCCGAGGCGTAACGCGCCTTCTGACGCGACAGCCCGCAGGCCCTTAGTTCCTCCTCGGTGGCGCGCATGACCTTGCGCGGTCCCGTGAGCCTCGCCGCCTTCAGCTTGCGCCAGATTGAATCGGCGGCGGCCACGCTGACCTGCTGGCTCACGATGGCCGAAAGAAGCGCTTCGAACCCATCCTTGCGGAGGCGCAGGGGCGGGGGACCCGTCAGTTCGAGCGCCTCCGCGAACCGCGGTTCGGCGGCCGCGAGATGCGCGGCGCCCTCGGCCACGCAATCGGGGCCCCGTATCAAGCGTCCGACCATTGAGCCTCCAACCACGCCATCGCCGCGTCCACCGTCGCCACCGTTCCTCCCGGCGGCATCCGCGGCCGGTCGATCATCGTCACCGGAATACCGAGTTCCCTCGCGGCGTCCAGTTTCGTGCGGCTCGCGGCTCCCCCCGCGTCCTTCACCACGAGGCGCCGGACGCCGCGCCCGCGGAACAATTCGATCTCGTCCCCGACGGAAAACGGCGGCGTCCCGCGCAGCCATTCGCCATCCGGTCCCGGAAACCCCTCCGACGGCGGTTCGATCCGGCGGCAGATCAGGTGGGCTCCCCTTCCCCGCAGCGCGGACACCGGGTCGCGCCCGGACGCCACGAACACCGTTTCCCCGGGCGCCAGGGTCGCGCCGGCCGCCGCGGCGTCTGGAACCCGGGTCCAATCGTCGCCGGGATCCTCGGTCCATCCCGGCCGAACCACCTTCAGCCGGTCCACGCCCGCCTCCTCGCAAAGCCGGGCCGTGCGGCCCGCGATTCGCGCCGCGAATGGATGCGTCGCGTCCACCACGACCTTCGTGCCGGTCCGCCTCAGGTAGGATAGAAACCCCTCGGCCCCGCCGAACCCGCCCAAACGAACACGTCCCGCGTCGTGGCGGGCGACGCGCGGTCGGTCGGCGTAGGAGATCGTCGGCTCCCACCGCGCGTCCCGACCCAGCCGCGCGGCGATTTCGCGGGCCTCGGCGGATCCCGCCAGCAATAGAATTGGCCGCGACATGGCCCGGATCATAAGCGCCACCGCGGCGTCCGCAATCCGCCGCCCCCGCGTCCCCAAGCGCCGCCGCCGCGTCCGGAGGCGCCACGCGGATCGGGATTGCTCAAAAAGCCGCACGGCGCGCCTCCTCCCTTTCCGCACCAGGCAAGTTCCACTTCCGGCGATTTTCGAAGCGTGGGAATTCACGGTCCCGAAGCGCGATTCCCCCGTTCCCTGAATCTTTGGATGCTCGACGATCCCGAACATCGAGGCGTCCGGATGCGGGGCCGTCCGATCCGATCCAAGTGATCGAAGCCCACCCACCGCATGCGGCGACGGCAACCGTCCGGACCCCACCCTCGGGCGGAATTTTCGAATGCGATAAAATCCAGACCGTCCGCCGATTCGCGGCGGGGCCCGGA
>JANQKA010000857.1 GCA_028281405.1 Hasllibacter sp.
CTACGGCGCAATCGTGGAGGATGTCCGCGCCGCCGTAGCCGCCGGTCATGTTCTCGCCGATCAGGAAGGGTTCGGACATGCCGCCTCACTTCGCCGCGCGTGGTCCGTACATCGCCGCGCGGACCCCGCGCCCGGACGCGGACCGGCTTCGCTTGGCGCGCGGCCACGACCCGGCGGGCCGCCCCGCCGACAGCCACCGGTCATGTCCCCGCCGGTCGGGAAGGGTTCGGCAATGAAGCCTCCCTTCGCCGCGCGTGGGCCGTCCATCGCCGCGCGGAGCCCGCGCCCGGACGTGGACCGGCCTCGCGGGGCGCCCCTCAGACTTCGTTCGGCGTGACCGGAGGCGGGCGCCCTCATGACGGCGTCCCCTTCCGGTGCTTCGACCCTGTGCCCAGATAGGCTTCGATCACCGCTTCGTCGCGCATGATTTCCGCCGGCGGTCCCGAGGCGAGCACGCGCCCCTCCGCCATCACGGTCACCGGGTCGCAGAGGCGGGAGATGAATTCCATGTCGTGTTCGATAAGGCAGAAGGTGTAGCCGCGCTCCCGGTTCAGCCGCGAGATGGCGTCGCCGATCGTGCGGAGGAGAGTGCGGTTCACGCTGGCGCCGACCTCGTCGAGAAAGACGGTCTTCGCGTCGGCCATCATGGCGCGTCCGAGTTCGACGAGTTTCTTCTGGCCGCCGGAAATGTTTCCCGCCTTTTCGTCGGCGAGGTGGGTCAGCGTCAGGAAGTCCATGACCTCGTCCGCCTTGGACGCGAGAGCGCGCTCCTCGCGGGCGATCCTCCCGCGGTCGAACCAAGCCCGCCATAGGGTTTCGCCGGACTGTCCGCCGGGAACCATCATTAGGTTCTCTCGCACCGTCATGGTGGAGAACTCCCGCGCGATCTGGAAAGTCCTGACAAGGCCTTTGTGGAATAGCGTGTGCGGAGGCAGGCCGGTGACGTCTTCGTCGTCCATGGTCACGCGTCCTTCCGTGGGCTCCAACACGCCGGCGACAACGTTGAAGAGCGTGGTTTTGCCGGCTCCGTTGGGTCCGATGAGACCGGTGATGGATCCTTCGGCGACCGTCAGACTGGCGCCGTCAACGGCGCGGAAGCCTCCGAAGGATTTGACGAGTTTGTGGACCTCAATCACGGCTGTCGACTCCCTCCGCGCGCGGCTCCGCCCCGCTTGGTCCATTCCGCCCGCTCAGCGTGGCCCGCGTCCTCGATGGGAGGACCGCGGAACCCGGGATAATGCGATTCGCGCCCGGATGGAAGCGCTAGTGTCCCATTCCCGACGGTTGGTACCCGTCTAGTTTGCGTAGAATCACTGGAGGGAAGCTCACCTCAAATCCGTCTGCTCACATGCCAATGTCCGCTGCGGCTGAGGCACACCAGATGTGAACTGAACCGCAAATGAACCAATGGTACAACGACCTGTCGCACCTCGGAGACATATTTTCTGCCGCCTCCTTGCAGTTGTTCAAATATCAAGGGCCAACAGGCATCGGAGCCAATAAAATAAGGCTAAAACGCAAACTAGATGGGTACCAACCGTCAGGTATGGGACACTAGCGGCCTTCCGCGGCGGTGACGGAGCGCGGCGGGTCCGCCGTTTGTCGGCTCCGCCGCGGTGCCGGTGACGCCGATCGCGTTTCCCCGCCCGCGCCAATTCCGTTCCGGCGGAGGGGTTGAACCGTGATCGTCGAATCCATCCGTCTCCCGCCGGGATTCGTCCCGGAAGCCGGGGGAACGGGCGCCGTCGAAATCGAACGCCCCGCCGCACTCATCATTCGTCCCCCGCGCGGTCGGACAGGGAAGCGCCGGTTCGCCTCCCGTTATGACATGCATGATTCGTCCCGTGCGCGGCCGGGACCGGCCGAATT
>JANQKA010000027.1 GCA_028281405.1 Hasllibacter sp.
CCGCGCGGAAGGAAGGAGCGACCGCATGAACACCCCGCCACACAGCGATCAAGCAATCTCGATACTGCGCGGCGCGGCGCAAGCGATCGCCGAGGCCGCCTCGATGTTGGCCGTCCGGGAACGGACCCTGCTCAGAATCGGCCAGAACGACCGAGCGGCCCGCGCCGGAGAAATAGCCAGAAACGCCCGCGCCCTGGCCGACGACATCGAGGCCGAAGTCGGTTCCGACGAAGACGCCAACCTCGACAAGGATCTCAAAACCGGTCGAACCGGGGCCGAAACCGACGGTGTTTGGGCCGCGTCGGATTCCGGCGTGGCCGCGGTCCAAGACCCGGAACCGGATGCCGCGGCCACCGGGGAAACGGTCGGCGGCCCGGACCCCGAGGAGGGCGGCCAATAACCAAATCGCGCCACGGACCGGCGATCAAGCCGGACAATCTCCGCCTCCGGCGCGGAGCACGCTTCCGTGCCGGGAAATGGCGGTGACGCCACCACCCGCATTCCCTGACGGAATGGGAACAACGGACGTTGGAACCGCGCGATGGCGTCCGGCCGCCAAAGGAGGATTCGGACGCCTGGAAGCCCGTGACCGATCCATGATGAACGCGGCGCGCGCCACGTTCATCGATGTGATGCGCCGATTTGGGGCCGGCGGCGTTTGGAACGCTTCCCCGGCCCGATCGCGGCAATGAAGTTGGTGGTCGACCCGACCGGGGCGATGCCCGAACGGGGCGAAGTCATGCTCCCCGGATGGGGATCACTCCGAGGAGTCCACCAATTTTTGGGCTTTGAGAACGGCCATCGCCGCGTTGAATCTCTGTTCGTGCACATGGATGTTGTGCTGAAACACTTTGGAGACGGTCGACACGATCTTCTCCGGATCGCCATTGACTTCGAATTCGCCACCGATGGGTTTCGTTCGCAAGGTCATCTTGTACCATGCCTCGGCTTCCGCAAGCACCGTTTTCGCGGTGACCGCTTCGGAGCGGGAATTCGCGGTGCCCGCATCGGTGCGGATTTTGGCGGTGACCGTTTCGGAGCGGGTTTTGGCGGTATCCGCTTCGGAGCGGGTATTGACGGTGTCCGCTTCGGAGCGGTTGGATTTGGACTTTTTCGGCATTATTCACCTCATTGCTTTCGCCGATTCCGAAGATCGCGCGAAGGAGTTTTGACGAATCGGAATGTTGCGGCTTCGACGCCGCCATGGCGGCCGGAAAGGACAATTGGAAAACCGCGGGGGCATTCCGCGTCCGGGTTCGCGGCTGCCACCGTCAACTCCGATTCGGAGGACACGGGCCGGACCCCGCGGGAGCGGGGGTGTTTCTCCCTCCGAACCTGGAACCCGACGCGGGGTCGGACGGTCATGGCCGCTTCCCGAATACGAGGAATTCGGCGAATTCGGGATTCTCCCGCACGGGGCAGACCCTGTCGAAAAGGAGATTTCGACGATTTCTTCGCCCTGGTTGGAATCAACGCTTCACTCCCTTCGTGGCGGCCTGTCTCCGTCCGCCCGGCCCGACGGCGGGATTCCCCGCACAACCCCGGCACGATTTCGCATGGGAGGGACGCCTTGTCAACGACGACGGTCTTGATTTCGCGCAACCACGCACGCCTCCGCACGTGCCGAACCCCCCATGAAGCGCGCGGATCCCGGATTCCACAATCGCAAATGATGCTCGCCACGCCCGGGCCGCTCCCGATTGCTTGAACGTTGGCCACCGTCCCGCGCTTGATGGGCCGCGTTCGGCGGTATGGCGTCGGCGCATTACCGGAACCTGCCTTGAAAGGGAATTGTCGGTTCTGTCCTGCGAGGCCGGACGGCACTCCAGTCGGGATGTCCCGATTGTAGCGTGGCGGAACGGGAACCGCACCCTTCGTGCGGGCCGCGCAACGCGTTATGTTGGCCTCTTCCGGATTGTGGGAGCCGCCAATGTTCACTTCACGTCCCCGTCCCGTGCTTTGAACGGACGGGGCGGCCAACCCACTGCCGCCGAAAAGTTGATTGGCGACGTAAGGGCGGCCGGGGCAGCGGTGGATTGATAGTGCCCAATTACTGGTACGCCTCGGTGTTGACCATCCGTGCCTCCGCTTCACTGGGGTGATCCCTTGAACCGAATATCCCCAGCGAAACAGGACCAATCTAACCAGAATCAACACCGACCCCACCCCTCGCCTTCAATGAGGTTGGGCGCGCGGAGACAAACAAGGGAGCGCTGCAGCGCGAAGTCATCGGGATTCCGGAGGGAAGCATCTTGACCCCGGTCTCCAACAAAGCATGAATCTCATTGATTAACGAATGATTGCGCGCCAACACCACCCGATTCGACCCCGCCGACCCACCAAGCCGTCTCCGCGGCGCTTCATCCCACGGGAAGGAAACGTCATGCCCCTCGACGACAATGGCAACAGACCAAAGTCCACGTCGACCATCGAATACAACGGATACCCGGATCCCCCGGCGTCCTGGAGCGTCGAGCCGCTGGACCTGCCATCTCCCCACGAAATCCTGGCCCGCGGCAACACCATCGTCGTCGAAAAGACCATGGAGGGGCACTTTGGAAAGCGCATGCACATCGCCGCATTTTCGGGGGATTCCACCACGATGGGCGGTGCGGTCCACGACACCCCTGAAGGCGCGGTGGCCAAGCTGCTCGGCGAACACCTCCGGTTTCCGCTGGAATTCTCACTCAACGGCGGCGTGGACTACCTGCATATGGATAGCGTCCACCCCCGTTTCGACTGCTATTTGTCCCATGCCACGGTGGCGCAATGGAACGCCTATCTCCGCACCGGTCGCCTGTTGATGGACACGCTGCTCCGCGACGAGTGGGAAGTGAGTCACCATATGTTTTCCCATCCGAGCTTTCAGGCGCTCAAGCCGGTCGACGACATGCCCAGCCCCGTCTCCTGGGCCGACCGCCAAGGATTCATCATTTCGCTGAACGGAAGGGCCGGCTTCCTTCGGGACGGGCATCCCCGCGGAGGCTCCCTGACCCTCGCGTTCGAAATCCCCGGAGGCGCTCCCGGCGACCGGGAGGATGTCCTGCTCGCCCAAACCGCGCTGCGGGAGTTCGAATCGACCACAGCCAAGGTCACGCGGTTCGGAGAGGGCGACGACATCTCCGGCTTCGAGGCCGTGTTCGCGCCCGCGGCGAATTCCCCGAAACGCACCTGAGGGATTCTTGGAACGCCTCCCCGGCGTTCCTCTCCTCCGCGGGCGCGGGCGCTCCCGCATTCCGACAGTAAATTCCAAAGGATACCCGCGATGAATGGCAACACCCAAGACGAGACCCCTCGCGTCATCGACGATCAAGTGTTCCGTCACAAACGGAAGTGACGGTTTTGATAGCGTTCCGCGCGACAGAAGTCGAGACGCAGGGCAAAATTCGCTTGATATCCGCCGCCGGGAATAACACTACAGCGGGTGTCACATCCGGTTGGGACAGTAAACTATACACCACCCAATTCGCCGATGGATTCGACGCGGTCTCACGGTCTTTCTCCGCTCAAAACATGGAATTTCCACTTGAACGGCGATGTCTTTACAAAACCATGGTCGACTCCCGCGAACGAGGTATTCAAGGGATTTCCTGAATTACCTCACTGAGGCGTCCCCACGCTTCACGCGGAGCAAGGACCGCCAACCGCTTCCTCATATTCTCCCGGCGAAGCTGACACCACAGCCACGGCGTGGATTGCGGACGCCTTGGTTTGACCGGACATGCCCGGCCTCTTGGAAAAGCGGGCGCGGGCGTCGCCGACCAACTTGACAACGAATCGGGCGAATCGCCGCCGCCCTCCGGATGGTCTATCCGCTCCGGATAAACATTCCGAACACTTCCCCGCCGCAAATCCGGAGATCCGCTCCGGTCGATGGACCAGGCCACATGCCCGCCATGCAATCGGCCCGGCGCGGTCTGACCGCCCGAGCGGAAGCGGAGCCCAATGGCCGCCTCGCGCCGCGGCCATCGTCCGGACTCCATCGGCGCGCCCGATCGCGCTGGAGTCGACGATCATCAGGGGAGGACGCCACGTCAGCTTCCGTAGCCAACACGCCTTCCGGTCCGTGGATTCCCGAGCGGCGGCATCCTCCATCGAATCAGCCACCGTCCATGGTCGTTGTTCCGGCAACCATCGGATGCGACCAATCGACGGTTGAGTCCAACGCCAACCAGGAATAGTTCCGGCGTGTGGCGGAGCGGCGTACGGTTTCACACGCGGCCACGGCGCCGTCCGCGGGCGCGCCCACGAGGGCGGATGTCGCCGCGGTCCGAACGGAGGTAATTCAATTTCGTCATGGCACGAATCGTTCTTCGACGCGCCGCGGCGGTTCTGGCCGTCGCCGCGCTTTGCGCCTGCGCGCAACGCGAGCCGAGGCTCCTGAATCTCGAAAACAACAATTCCGGCAACCCCGACGAATTTCTCGTCCTGCCGACGAAACCGCTCGAATTCCCTTCCGACACGTCGTTCCTGCCGGAGCCGACTCCGGGCGGCGCGAACCTCGCGGACCCGACGCCGGAGGAGGACGCGGTGGCGGCGCTCGGCGGAGACCCCGCCCTGCTCCGGGATCAAAGCGTGCCCGACGCCGACGCCGACTTGGTGCGCCACGCCTCGCGCCACGGCGTGGACGAGGATATCCGACTCAGCCTGGCGGACGAGGATCTCGCGTTCCGACGCGAAAACGACGGTCTCCTTCTCGAGCGGATGCTCAGCCTGAACCTCTACTTCGACGCGTACCGCGATCAATCGCTCAATCAGCACCGGGAGCTCGAGCGCCTGCGGATCCTCGGCGTGCGCACGGTTTCGGCGCCTCCCGTAGCCGGGCCGGGTGACGCCCTCTGACGAAAACGCGGCCCGGCCGGTGCGCCCATCCTTTGACATTCCGCGCCGGGGGCCTATAATTGAGCGGATCCGCTAGGAGAAATTTCATGCGTGGACCATCCGCGGCCCTCGCGGGCCTTTTGTTCGCCGCCGCGGCCCAGGCCGCGGACAACGTTTCGACCTTCACCCTGGACAACGGTCTGGAAGCCGTGGTGATCGAGGATCACCGCGCTCCCGTCGTCGTCCACATGCTCTGGTATAAGACCGGCGCCGCCGACGAGCCGCCCCTGAAGTCGGGGGTCGCGCATTATCTCGAGCATCTGATGTTCAAGGGCACCGACGAATTGGAATCGGGGGAATTCTCGAGCATCGTCAGCCGCAACGGAGGATCGGGCAACGCCTTCACCTCCTACGACTACACCGGTTACTTCCAACGCGTCGCGGCGGACCGGCTCGGGTTGATGATGGAAATGGAGGCCGACCGCATGGTCGATCTCCGGCCAACCGAAGACGAGGCGGCGACCGAACTGGCCGTCGTCGTCGAGGAGCGCGCGCAGCGGACGGATTCGGTCCCCTCCGCGCTGTTCCGGGAGCAGCAGCGCGCCGCGCTCTACATGAACCATCCCTACGGACGCCCGGTGATCGGCTGGCTGCACGAGATGGAAACCCTGACGCTGAGCGACGCGCTCGATTTCTACGGCGCCCACTACGCCCCGAACAACGCGGTGCTGATCGTGGCGGGAGACGTGGAACCGGCCGAGGCGCGGCTCCTGGCCGAAACGCATTACGGCGGCATCCCGGCCAACCCCGACCTCCCGGAGCGCACCCGTCCCACGGAGCCGCCCCATCTCGCCGCCCGCGGCGTGACATATGTCGACCCGCGCGTCGGACAGCCCCATCTCGCGCGCTCGTATCTCGCCCCGGAGCGGAATCCCGGCGACCAGGAGGAAGCGGCGCGGCTGAGCATTCTCGCGGCCCTGCTCGGCGGAAATCCCGCCACCTCGGTCCTGAGCCAAAAGATGCAGTTCCGCGACAAGAAGGCGATATACGCCGGGGCCTTCTACAGCGGCACGAACCTGGACCACGGAAGCTTCGGCTTCGCCGTCGTCCCGGCGCCCGGGGTTTCGCTGGAGGAGGCCGAGGAGGCGCTGGAACTGGCGATCGCGGAATTTCTCGAAGAGGGCGTCGACGAGGACGCGCTCGACCGCGTGAAGCGCGGAATCGAGGCGGAAATGATCTACGCCCGCGACAGCCTCAGGACGCAGGCGAGGATCTACGGGGAGGCTTTGACCGCGGGCCTGACGGTGGAGGACGTGCGCGACTGGCCGGAAATTCTGCATTCCGTCACCGGGGAGGAGATCGTCGCCGCGGCCGAACGACTGTTGAACGCCGGCGGTCCGGTGACCGGGTATTTCATGTCGCCCGCGAGCGGAGAGGCCAACCAATGATACGTTTCGCGCTCGCGGCCGCGGCCGCGCTTTCGCTATCGGCGGCCGCCGGCTCCACCGCGGTGAAGATCCAGGAGGTCTCGTCGCCCGGCGGGCTGACCGCTTGGCTGGTCGAGGAGCGCTCGATTCCATTCGTGGCGATCGAGATCAATTTCGTGGGAGGCGCCTCGCTCGACCTTCCCGGCAAGCGCGGCGCGACCAATCTGATGACCGCCCTTCTGGAGGAGGGAGCGGGCGACATGGACGCGGTGGCCTTCGGCGCGGAACTGGAGGATCTCGCCGCGTCGTTCGAGTTCGGCGCGAGCGACGACGGAGTCTCCGTCTCCGCCCGTTTCCTGACGGAAAACCGGGACGCCGCCGTCCGGCTTTTGCGCGAGGCGCTGGTGGCCCCGAGATTCGACGCCGAGGCCATCGAGCGGGTGCGGGCCCAGGTGCTGTCCGGCATCGCCTCGGACGAAACGGACCCCGGAGATATCGCCGCCCGCGCCTTCGACCGGATCGCGTTCGGCGACCACCCCTACGCCTCCTCGCATAACGGAACGGAGGAGAGCGTCTCCGCGCTGACGCGCGGAGACCTCGTGACCGCGCACCGCAACGTGATGGTGAAGGACCGGGTGACAATCGGCGCGTCCGGCGACATCGGGCCGGAGGAGTTGGCGGATCTGTTGGACGTCCTGCTGGGAGATTTGTCCGAGGGAGGCGCGCCGCTGCCCGATACCGCGGACGTGGACCTGGCCGCGGGCGCGACGGTCGTGGAATTCGACTCGCCGCAGTCGGTCGCATTGTTCGGACACGCCGGCATCTCCCGCGAGGACGACGATTTCCTGCCGGCCTACGTCATGAGCCACATTCTGGGCGAATCGG
>JANQKA010000043.1 GCA_028281405.1 Hasllibacter sp.
GAATTGAGATGTTTGTAGGTGCAACCGACGGCGAAGTCCGCTCCCGTTCCGGCCAGATCCACCGGGATGGCTCCCGCCGAGTGGGCGAGATCCCAAACCGTCAGCGCGCCCGCCCCGTGGGCGGCCTTGGTGAGCGCGGCCATGTCGTGCATCCGTCCCGTGCGGTAGTCGACCTCCGTCAGCATCAGGACCGCGACCTCGTCGTCGATGGCACCGGCCACGTTTTCCGGCGCGACCGTCCGCAGTTCGTGCCCGCCGCCCAGCGTCCGCAGCAGGCCATCGGCGATGTAGAGGTCGGAGGGGAAGTTTCCCGTGTCGGACAACACGACGCGGCGGTTGGGACGCAGTTCCAACGCCGAGGCGAGGGCTTGGTGAACCTTGATGGACAGGGTGTCGCCCATGACCACGCCGCCCTCGGGCGCGCCGATCAACCGACCGATCCGGTCGCCGACGCGCTCGGGCAAATCCATCCAACCCGCGCGGTTCCAGGCGGTGACGAGCATTCCGCCCCATTCCTCGACCATCACCCGACGCAGGCGCTCCGGGGCGGCCTTCGGCAGTGGGCCGAGGGAATTTCCGTCAAGGTAGATGACGTTTTCCGGAAGGTGAAAAAGCGCGCGCGCCGCGTCGAAGTCGGAACCCATCGGGCGCGTGTCGCCCGCGTCGCCGCAGAGGTCAAGCGGGTTGGCCCCGGGTGAGGCGTCCGGGAGACCACATTGTCCGCGGTGGCCGCGACATGAACCCAAGCGCAACCGGGGACGTGAAGTCGGGTGGGCGCTTCGCTCGAAGCGGGAACCTGTTGCCTCCGAACCGACGCATCGGCCCGGCGGAGCCGGGCACCTTCGCCCGCGGGGTGGGCCGCGCGGTGTCGCGTGTTTCCCGACCGGACGGCCATCCACTCCAACGGGGCCACGGGGACACGAAAGCCGGATCCTGCGGCAATCACATCGGGATATGACCAGACGACACTCCGCTGCGGGAAGGGACATCTCCACAATAGGGCGCGCACTCCCCGCAATCCGCTTAGAGTTCGGTTTCCCTTCCCTCGCGCAGGCGCTTTCTGGAATCTTTCGCGCCTTGGGTCTGGACCATGATCCAGGTCGCGAACGCTTTTTGGTCCAACAGCGACACGGAGTCGAGTCCGGCGATGACCTTTTCCGCCTGAGAGACGTAACTCAGAACCTCGTCTTCATGCACCACGACCATCGGATTGTAGTCCGCCGCCATCCGGGCGTCGTGAAGCTGGACGAACACAAGGGCGAACTCATGAATCTCCGGCGGAAACGCGACGTTGGCCGCGTTGAGGCAGGCCCGCCTGGTATCGCCATGGCTCAGGCAGCGAATCATCTCGGCCACGCCTTGTTGGACCGCATGTCCAAGTCCAAGCCATGCATCGCGTTGGCGCACATCGCGGACGCCGCGTGGAACACGGCGTAGTACGCCGTGCTCACGGCGCGCCGCAAGTCCATTTCGGTCGGCGCGTGTCCGCCCACCCTCGAGCACAGCCACTCCGCGGTCGCGACCGCCTCCTTCGCCATGTTCACGCTAGGCATGGGGGCGTTCCAATATCCTCGCCGGGAGCGGGCGGATGTATGGGAAGATATCCTCCAGTTCCTCGCCCATGGCCC
>JANQKA010000049.1 GCA_028281405.1 Hasllibacter sp.
TCGACTCCGGTGACGCGGGCGTGCCCGCCGCTGACGTCGATCTCGGCGCCCATGCGCCGCAGTTCGGGGGTGTGCATGAAGCGATTCTCGAAGATCGTCTCGTGCAGGTTGCTTACACCCTCGGCGGTGCAGAGCGCGGCCATCATCTGCGCCTGCAGATCGGTCGGAAACCCCGGATAGGGTTCCGTGGTCACGTCCAGGCCGCGAATCCGATCCGGGACGCGTTCGACGCTCAGGCCGCTAAAAGTCTCTTCGATGTCGGTGCCGGTTGCGCGCACTTTGTCGATGAAGGCATCCAGAAGGTCCATCCGGCCACCGACGCACTCGATCCTCCCCCCCGCGATCACCGCCGCGAGCATGTAGGTGCCGAGTTCGATCCGGTCCGCGATCACCGGATGGGTCGCGCCGCCCAACCGGTCTGCGCCCTCCACGGTGATTGTTCCGGTGCCGTCGCCGTCGATCCGGGCGCCCATCCGGCGCAGGCAGGTGGCCAGGTCGACGATCTCGGGTTCCCGGGCGGCGCCGACGATTTGGGTGTCTCCCTTCGCCAGCGCCGCCGCCATCAGGATGTTTTCCGTGGCGCCGACGGAGGGAAAGTCCATCTCGACCCGCCCTCCCCTCAGCCCCTTCGGGGCCGAGGCGTGGACATAGCCGTCGCGCAGGCTCAATTCCGCCCCCATGGCCTCGAGGCCCTTGAGGTGAAGGTCGACCGGGCGCGCGCCGATGGCGCAGCCACCTGGAAGCGAAACGATCGCCCGCCCCTCCCTCGCGAGCAGCGGACCCAGCACGAGGATCGACGCCCGCATCTTGCGGACGATTTCGTAATCCGCCTTGTGGTTGGTCAATTCCCGGGAGGAAATGGCCTGCACCCTGCCGCCGTCCAACGGTTTGACCTCCGCGCCGAGCGATTCGAGCAGCAGCGTCATCGTTTGAATGTCCGACAGGCGCGGCGCGTTGGTGAGGGTCAGCGGCTCTTCGGAAAGTAGCGCGGCGGGCATCAGCGCGAGGCAGGCGTTCTTGGCTCCGGAAATTTCCACACGCCCGGAAAGGGCGTTGCCTCCGGTCACGACGATCTGGTCCATGATTCAGTCCCGCTCCCGCGTGGAAGAAGCGCTTCGGGAGACGGGAGACCGGGCGCGGGCCTGCTCCTTCCGCTTTTGAATGTTCGCCTTCAACGCCGCCTTGAGACGCTCGTCGCGCGTCTCCTTGTCCCGCTTGGCTGATGACTTTTCGGCCATGCCGTCCGCTTACCCGCGCCACTTCCCGCCGTCCAGTCCCCGCGCTCCCCGCAAGGCACCACCCCATCCAGGCGCCAGTGGACGCGGCGGCGGCGAATTGGACGCGGCCTCCGACCCGCGGCCCCGAAATCCGGGCGACGGCCCTCCTCCTTGGACGCTTCTCCCCCATCCCGGGAATGCTTTGTTCGGTTTCTTCCGGCCCCCCAAACACCTCGGAGGACGAATCGTCGAGGGGCCTTCCCGCGCTCCTCTGAACGAATCGACACGGTTCCTTCCCGCTCCCCTCCGAACACTCCGGCGGACGAATCGACGCGGTCCCATCCCGCGCCCTCCGAACACTCCGTCTGACGAATCGACACGGTTCCTTCCCGCTCCCCTCCGAACACTCCGGCGGACGAATCGACACGGTTCCTTCCCGCTCCCCTCCGAACACTCCGGCGGACGAATCGACACGGTTCCTTCCCGCTCCCTTCCGAACACTCCGGCGGACGAATCGACCGGGTTCCTTCCCGCGCCCCTCCGACATTCCGGCGACGAATCGGCGCGGTCACAACCCGCGCCCCTCCAAACACTCCGACTGACGAATCGCCCCGGTTCCTTCCCGCGCCCCTCCGTACACTCCGGCGGACGAATCGCCCCGGTTCCTTCCCGCGCCCCGCCGAACACTCCGGCGGACGAATCGACGCGGTCCCTTCCCTCGCCCCTCCAAACACTCCGTCTGACGAATCGCCCCGGTTCCTTCCCGCGCCCCTCCATACACCCCGGCGGACGAATCGCCCCGGTTCCTTCCCGCACCCCCGCAATACTCCGGCGGACGAATCGACGCGGTTCCTTCCCGCGCCCCGCCGAACACTCCGTCGGACGAATCGCCCCGGTTCCTTCCCGCGCCGCTCCATACACTCCGGCGGAAGAATCGCCCCGGTTTCTTCCCGCACCCCCGCAACACTCCGGCGGACGAATCGGCGCGGGGCGCGGCGTCGACCGAGGTATGCCGACGGCGGAAGTCGCCTTCCGAATGTCCGGACGCCCGGCCAATCGGACGCCGATTTCAACCGGTTCCCTCCGTCCACCGCCAGGCGCGGGCGATTCGAATCGCCGCGGCCCCGCGAATACCGGAAGGCGTTGCGCCCGATGGAAGCGATTGCCACCTTGGTCGAAGCGACCGCCGCCATCCGCGTTCGACGGTCGGGCGGCCGCGCCTCGGTGGGCATTCGTGTTCCGGCGCCTTGTTCGCGCGGGGGGAACGATTCGCCCTTGGCCGCGGCGGAATATGGCGCTAAACGTCGCCGAGCGGGTTCCCCGACCCGCCCGTCCGGAAGTCCCGGACGACCGAATCGGGGACGGATGCTGCCGTGGCTCAGGGGTAGAGCACTCCCTTGGTAAGGGAGAGGTCGAGAGTTCGAATCTCTCCGGCAGCACCATCGGCCA